>JAJDNW010000012.1 GCA_022340465.1 Deltaproteobacteria bacterium
CGATCTGAATAGGTGACGACATGAACGGCTTGCTGTTTATCGATGACGAGGAGGGAATCCGGCGTTCCATCGTCAGAGCCCTGAAGGATGAACCCTATCGCGTTTACACAGCCGGCAACGGTGAGGACGGTATGGATGTGCTAAAGGAAAACCTTCCCTACATCGACATGGTGATCTCCGACTTCAAGATGCCCGGTTGGAACGGTGTAGAAACACTGGCGCACATCGGGGCGCTCCATCCCGAAATCACCAAAATTATTCTCACCGGTTATGCGACCATGGAAGCGGCCATTCAGGCTATCAACAACGGCGTGGACGGATTCCTCACCAAACCCTTCGACAATGTCGAGCTGCGGGCGAAGATCCATGAAATATCGGTTCGCAAGCACCTGAAACAGTTCGTCTCCGAGCAGATTTATAGAGAGATGGACGTATATAGGGGGGATTTGCGCAACAAATACCATCAGGTGTCGGTGTTGTTTTCGGATATCCGCGGTTTTACCCGTATGTCCAGTGATATTTCGCCCGAAGCGCTGGCCGATTTTTTAAACTACCGGTTCTTCACGCCCATGGGTGAGATCGCCTACCACCACCACGGGACGACGGACAAACTCATCGGAGACAGCATGATGGTGGTCTACGGGTCACCCGTCAGCCACGACAACGATGCCCTCATGGCCGTCAGGTCGGCGGTGAAAATGCAGAGGAAGGCCAGGGAAATCGATGACGGCCTGTTCAGGAAAAACGGCATGCGCATGCGCATCGGCATCGGCATATCTACCGGCAAGGTTTTTTCCGGCGTTTTGGGGTCCCTGCGAAAAAAAGAATATACATCCATCGGCATGGCGGTGAACATCGCCGCCCGGCTCCAGAGCATTGCCCAGAAGGGCGAGGTTCTGATTACCCGGGAAACACTGGAACTGACCGGGGGGGAGATCGAGGCCGAGTCCTTGCACCCCGTCTATGTCAAGGGCTTGGACGACCCCATCGAAGCGTACCGGGTGGTTATTTTAGACTGACCGCATTGCCGGGGGTCGCGCCCGTGCCGCTCACCAGAACCGCTGTCGCGCTTTCCTCCGTGACCGCAACCACCTTCAGTTCACCGATGACCGGTCCCGGAATACGGTACTGACTGCCGAATGCACCGGCCATAACCTGGTCGTTTCTGTAGACATAGAGATGGTCACCGGTTTTCAAGCCTGTTTTTAAACCGGATGAGATGACGGCGTTCTGCCCGTTTGAATCAACAATGAAGCCTATCCAGTGAATGTTGGACACCGTTTTACAGATATCGTTGCTCATATCCGCTACAATGCGTTCGAAAATGTTCTCGATAGCGATGATGTCGAAATAGCCGCTCTCTTTTTCTGTTTCCGACGCTTCGACGACGTCAATCTCGACTTCGCGCAGATAGGTTTTGTCAAGAAGCTTGGCGCCTGTTTGCGTGTCGTATATTTCCGCCGTAACGGTAACCTGTAAATAGGTGTGTTCCCCGGAGATCCATCCGGTTTCATTGCGCTGGCGTATGTCGTTGATCGTGCCCGTGATGACGGCGTTGAATCCGTTGTCCCGCCCGGTTTCGATCAGGGCCATGTTGTCCACCAGCCCGGAATCGAGCATCGGCAGTTTTTCATATGCTTCCGGATAATCAGGCTGACCGGGGATGATAAACACCGGCTTCCAGCATTTTTTGGTGAGTGTTTCGGTCAGGCTTTCCTGAAAAGGCCGTTTGAGATAGGCATCGCCAAATCGTTTGTGGTCCTCGAAGCGGGTGATGCAGACCCGTTTTTTCAGATGGTGGCCGGATCGGCCCGGTTTGTAAATCTTGGGTGTGGATGAACAGCCCTGGTTGACTGCCAGACAGGCGCATAGAATCGCCGTCAAAAGCGGCAGGCGCGTCACCGTCCTGAAAACTTGTGTCGCGTTCACGTGCATTTAATCTCCAAATGTCGCCGTCACGGTGGTATCGATACCGCCCCTCGACGTAAAGTCACCGATAACTTCCATGGATTTGGGCTTGAGAGCCCCTACCAGGTCTTCCAGAATGCGGTTGACGACATGTTCATAATAAATGCCTACATTGCGGTACTGCATCAGGTAATACTTTAAGGATTTCAACTCGATGATTTTCCGGCCGGGCGAATATTTGACGGTAATCCGGCCAAAGTCGGGCAGGCCGGTCATGGGGCACACCGAGGTGAACTCCTGATGACGGATAACGATTTCCACGTCTCTTTTCCCGGCATAGTGATAGTCGATGGGGTGCAGCTGGGCGGCATCGACGATATCAGGGCTATCGGTCCGGTATTTCACTACATATTCATGATCTGGCAACATGGATAATCACCTCCTTGTAATTTGCCGTCCATACCGATTGCCATGCGTCTATTCCGCAATAGAGGCCCTTCGGAACGGTTTTCCGGCGGCCACTATAAATATCATCATATAATCAAAAATCAAAGCCCGTTCTTGATATTTACATGGGAACGTTTTAATCAGGTAGCGACACCAAATTCAAATGGTCAATTGTTCGAAATGTAAAAGCAGCGCAATCAGCATCTGTCTATGTTTCACGCGCTGGAATGAATGCAGCGCTCACTGCAGGTGAGGGCTTATGGGAGTAAATCAATGGCATCGATGGATGAACAGATACTGCGCGCGGTCAAGGAAATCGTCGTCAAGTTCATTGAGGCCGGAAGGGTTTCTCCGACCGGCTTTGAAGAAACTTTCAAAAGCGTTTATCGGACGGTCAGCGAGACAGCCCGGGGCGCGGGCGCATCGGACGAGGAAGAATAGGCGGAGCGTTGACCTTAATGCCGCGGCTGACGCCGGGCCGGCAGGAATCGCCAACCCAATTCGGCTCAGGGCTCAATGAGCGGCGGCCCAGTTGTCCCCCGAGTCGAGATTGACCTTCAGGGGAACCTTCAGGCTCCAGACGGTTTCCATCACGTCTTTCACCATCGCGGATACGGCGTCGAGTTCTTCCGGGGGGATCTCAAGAATGATTTCGTCGTGCACGGACAGAAGCATGGCGCTGCGATAGCCCCCCTCGACGAGGGCCTTGTCGACCTCTATCATGGCGATTTTGATGAGGTCGGCCGCCGATCCCTGAATGGGCGTGTTGACGGCTATGCGCTCGGCAAACCGCCGCAGGTTTCCATTTTTGCTGTTGATATCGGGGATCAACCGTATTCGCCCCGACAGGGTAGCGGTCTTCTCCGATTTTCTTGCCTCACGGGTGACCGCTTCGATAAATGCCTTTACCCCCCGGTACCTGCCGAAATAGTTGTTGATATACGTTCTGGCCATTTTCTGGCTGATGCCCAGGGATTTCGAGAGACCGAAGGGACTCATGCCGTAGATGATGCCGAAATTGATAATTTTCGCCTGGCGGCGCAGATCGGCGGTAATGAAAGAGGGAAAGACCTGAAACACTTCCGAAGCGGTGCGGGTGTGAATGTCTTCGTCCTGCATGAAGGCCTCGATCAGAATTTCGTCCCCGGAGCAGTGTGCCAGAATGCGCAGCTCGATCTGGGAGTAGTCCGCAGACAGGAGGCGCCACCCCTTCCTGGGCACAAAACACCTGCGAATCTCCCTGCCTTCATCCGTGCGAATGGGGATGTTCTGAAGGTTTGGGTCCGAACTGCTCAGCCGACCCGTGGCCGTGACGGTTTGATTGTAGGAGGTGTGGATGCGTTTCGTTTCAGGGTTGATGAGGTCGAGCAGCGCGTCGGCGTACGTGGATTTCAGCTTGGCCAGGGTGCGATGCCGAAGGACCCGCTCGGGCAGTTCATGCTTTTCGGCCAGGGTTGTCAGCACCTCGACATCGGTGGAGTAGCCCGTCCGTTTTTTTGTTTTTTTCTGCACCGGCAGCTTGAGCTTGTCGAACAGTATGCTTCCCAGCTGCTGGGAGGACTTGATGTTGAAACGTTCACCTGCCAAAGCATAGATTTCCTCTTCGATCGCTTTCAATTGTTCTTCGAATGAGGCCGACAGTTTTTTAAGCTTGTCCCTGTCCACGTGAATGCCGCGCATTTCCATACGCTGCAAAACGGGTACCAGCGGCATCTCGATGGTTTCGAAGAGCTCGATCAGCCCCAGCTTTTCGATTTCGGGCTTTAACACCCGATAGGCCATGAGGGTGACGTCGGCATCCTCGCAGGCATACGGAACGGCCTTGTCGATCGGGATTTCCGAGAAACTGACCGACTTTTTCCCCTTTCCGGCGACATCTTCGTAAGTAATGGTTTTGTGGTCCAGAAAGTCCAGCGCTATCTGGTCCAGGTTGTGCGCCCGTTTGGAGGGATTGATCAGATAGGAAGCCAGCATGGTGTCGAAGACCACTCCCTGAAGGTCGATGCCGTGGCGCGCGAGCACGATCCAGTCGTACTTGATGTTTTGCCCGATTTTGCCGATGGCGCCATTTTCGAATACGGGCTTCAGCCGGTCGATCACGGATCGGAGGTCGAGCTGTTCGGGAGCGCCGAGGTACCGGTGCCCGCAGGGGATGTAGTACCCCTCGTCGGGCTTTGCGGCAAACGAGAAACCCACGAGGTCGGCGAGCATCGGGTTGACCGATGTGGTCTCCGTGTCCATGGAGATCAACGGCGAGTCGGTCAACAGGCTCACGAGGTCGTCCAGTTCCTGAAGGCTCATCACCGGCCGGTAGGTCTTGTTGCTCAAATCGGCCTCCCTGGGAAACAGCTTTTGCAGCTGCCTGAATTCCAGCTTCGCGAAGAGCTTTGACAAAACGGCCGTGTCCGGGGAGGCGGCTGCATAGTCGGACAAGCGAAAGGAGAGGGGGGCGTGGGTATCGATGGTCACCAGCTTTTTACTTAGAAACGCCTGTTCCCGGTAGCGGACAAGATTCTCGTGCTGTTTTTTCTTGGTAATCGTATCGACCCGTTCATACAGGTTTTCCATACTTCCAAACGCCTGGATCAGGGCGACCGCCCCCTTGGGGCCGATTCCGGGAACGCCGGGTACGTTGTCGGAGGCGTCGCCTGACAGCCCCATGACATCCACCAGTTGACCGGGATCGACACCGGTTTTGCGGATGGCCGCCACGTCGAATTCGGTTCCCTTCATGGGGTCGAGCATGGTCACATTGTCGGAAATCAGCTGTTTGAGGTCTTTGTCGGCACTGACGACGACGGCTTTGAATCCTTGGGCTTGCGCCACTTTTGCCGCGGTGCCGATGAGATCGTCGGCTTCGTAGCCCGGCATCTCCGCGGTTTTGATATTGAACGCCCGGGTGACTTCCTTGATGTAGGGTATCTGAACCACTAGATCTTCGGGCATAGGCGGTCGATTGGCCTTGTAGTCGGGGTAAATGTCGTGGCGGAAGGTCGGCCCTTTGGCGTCGAAAAACATGACGAGCCACTGCGGTGCCTTTTCTTCGAGCAGCTTCATCAGCATGCGCGTGAATCCGAACACGGCGTTGGTCGGCAGTCCCCTGGAATTGGACAGCCCCCTGATGGCGTGATAGGCGCGATAAATGTACCCGCTGCCGTCGATGAGATAGACGGTTTTATCTCCGGTTGGATGCCCGTCCATTTTCCCTGTGGCGGTTGACATGGTGTTTTCCTGCCCTAAATTTTAATCAGTAAAAAACCGTATTGTATTTTCCGTAAAAATGCAAGACAACCGGGACATAACAGCATATGACCTCCACTGCGGGTAAAAAGTCACGTGGCAGAAAAAGGAGCAGGACCCGGGACAGAACCTGCCACTGCTGCAGACAATCCGCCCCTTTCTGCTGGACCTGCCGCTGCGGGTTCAGGATATGCCAGACCTGTATGAATGAAAATGTGTGGGGCATGTCGTGCAACGGCATTACCTGGCAGTGCCCGGACTGCGGCGGACAGAACGGTTTCGGGAATCAGTGAAAACCACCGACATCCGGATATTCCGTCATGGAAAACCCGGTCCTCTGGGCCAGGTCAGAGAAAATTGGCAGGGCCGGTGATAGCGATAGCAAAATTCCAAGCACGAAACCCCTACAGCCCGGCATCAACTTGGATATTGAACATTCTTTTTTCAAAAAACAACCAATAATCAAGTGGCCAACACCCTTCAAGGGCGAAACCAGTGCAGGATCCTATGGGAGCGGATATCTACTTCAGAATAGTCTCCAGATCCTTCAGCGTTTCGATGTGGTAGGAGGCCGACAGCGCCCGATTCCCGTAGGCCGCGAATGTCACGCCGGCACTGCTCGCCGCCACAGCATCCACCTCTGAATCGCCGATGTAAAGAATCGCGGCGGCCTGGACGTTGAAGTGCCGGGCTATCTTAAAGAGTCCTTCCGGATCGGGTTTGGGACGGGCGACGTCGCTAGCCGTGACAACCAGGTCAAAATAGGACTTCAGGTCGTGATTTTCGAGGACCCTATCCATCGTGTCGGTACGATTGGTGGCGATGGCGGTCCAATAGCGACCGCGCAGTTTGCCCAGCAGAGGCAACAGGTTGGGCTCCATGGCCATCTCCTTGACAAAGGGCAGGTAGCTCATTTTTTGCCGTTGTTCCTGGGCGCGGGCAACCTTTTTCGCATCCTGGAAAAGGAAAGCGACGGATTGATCGACCGTGTGGGCGTGGACGTATGCGAACTGTTCGTCGGTCACAGGCGGCATGCCCTGGCTTTTTAGCAGGGTATTGTAATATGCCCGGTTGGCCGTGGAGGTGTCGAACATGACGCCGTCACAATCGAAGGCGATGACTTTATATGCGCTGTTCATACGTGACCTTAGAATTGGAGCATTCGCCATATATATATGTTCCGTTTCAACATTGGATGGGGCATACGGAACGGTATTCTGACAAACACTATAAAATCCCAAGTTGAGCGTTTCACTCTTTCACGTCCGTTTTTTCCGGTGCCGGCTTCGGAGCGGTGATTCGGCCGTACACGTTGATTTTGAGAACCGGCTGGATGCTGCTGTCGGTTTTCAGGGAAAGCACGTCGTGATATCGGCCGGGGTCGGTTTTCTTGTTAGTGAGCATCAGTTCGTACCCATTTCCTTCCGGGAGCTCTTTTTCGCTGAGTGAAAACTGAATGTTATCTCCCTTCATAGCGGTTACGCCGGTAATCTTGAAGGGATGTTTTTTCTGAGGAACAATGCTCACCGGGGTGGCGATCGGCTGCCCGAGGACACCGATGAGCCGGACATAGGAGGGCTTGATGTCGACGAATTTTTCCACCATGCCGGCAATGGACAGGGTGACGCTCGGGTGTTGCGGATCAGTCGAGCTGACGACCACGTTTTTTCTTACGGTTCTGCCGGGGTATCCCGTTGTGCTTACTTTCAGGCTTATTTTTCCCTCGCCGCCGGGAGGAATCTGCCTCGGGTATGAGGCAACCGTGCATCCTCACCCGGTTCTGACCCGGGTGATGTTCAAAACGGCGGTGCCGTTATTTTGAACGATGAAGTCGTGGATCACCGGTTGCCCGGCAACGACATTTTCAAACCGGTAGTTGGGCTCGGGTATCGACATCGCCGGGGAACCTTCTGCGGTTTCTGCCGCCGGGGTCGACATCGCCTGCCGCTTGCCGGACGGAGCCGCCTGGCTAACTTGTTTGCGGGCAGCCGTATCGACGGTATCCCGGCCTTCCGCCTCTGTGCCGCCCGGCGTGCAGGCCGCAAACAGAATCAACAGAGACATCAGGATCTGCAATAAGGGTTTCATGGTGTCTGCTTCCTTTGAACGTTGTTTTCGGTTAGCGTGGCTGCCAGAAAAACGTTCCGAATGGCGTGGACGGCCGTCCCTGATATTTCGAGTGTCAATCGGAACATGCTTATGGCAATGGGTGTAGACCGCTTACCATTTGTCTGGTTCGCCGCAAAGCATTCAATCTAAAGTTCTCGCGACTAATTGTCAAGCCGGATCACATCATGAAAAACGGGTCGACATCCACGGCGGTCTTGACGCTTCGCTCCGTGCGCATTACCTGCGAGTCGAAAAGGAGCCGTCGAATATAATCACGCAAAACGGAAATGGTCAGGCCTTTCAGGAGCATTTGCCATCGGTGGTGGGATGCGATTTTGGCAAAGGGCGCCTCCAGGGGGCCGTAAACGCGGATTCCCTTTTTAAACTTGGGGTCTGAGCCGATCAGGGATCTGGCGAGATCTCCCAGTGCCTTGGCCTGCCTGCGGCCCCTGTCCTGGTCCCGGCTCGAGATTTTAATCTGGACCATTCGTGAGAAGGGGGGATAGTCCAGGGCTTGGCGGGAGATGATCTCTTTGCGGTAGAACGCGTCGAAGTCTTGGCTTTCAGCACACTGGATGCTGAAATGCTTCGGGTTGTAGGTCTGCAGGATAACCCGTCCCGGCGTTTCTCCCCGGCCCGCGCGCCCGGCCACTTGAGCCAGGAGCTGAAAGGTGCGCTCCCCCGCCCGAAAATCGGGAAAACTCAGGGAGAGGTCGGCACAGATGATGCCCACCAGCGTGATGCCCGGAAAATCATGTCCCTTGGTTACCATCTGCGTCCCGACCAGGATATCGATTTCCCTGCTCCTGAGCCCTTTTAGAATTTTAATCACGGATCCCTTGCGGGTAACGGTGTCGCGGTCCATTCTCACGATCGTCTTCTCCGGGAAGAGGGATTCCGCGGCGGAAGCCACTTTTTCCGTCCCGATGCCCAGCTTGTGAATCTTGGGGGAACCGCAGGCCGGGCAATTGGAAACGGATGGCATGGAAAATCCGCAGTAGTGGCACCTGAAGGCATTGTGCTTCTTATGAAAGGTGAGCGTGATATCGCAATTTTTGCAGGTAACCGGGCTGCCGCAGGAAGCGCACACGGGAAAGTTGGCAAACCCCCTGCGATTCAGGAACAATATGGCCTGCTCGTCTCTGGCCATGGTTTCCGTGAGGGCGGTCAAGAGTTCCTCGGAAAAAAATTTCCGCAGCCCTTTGTGGTCTCTCGAGCGGCACAGGTCGACGACGTTGATCTCGGGGAGGTGACGTTGTTCGACCCTTTTTGTCAGTTTGACCAGAGAATATTTCCTTCTCATGGCGTTGTGATAGGATTGGATGGATGGCGTGGCGGACCCCAGCAATACGGTCGCATGCTGCTGACGGGCCCTGATGACGGCCAGGTCCCGGGCATTGTAGCGCAGAGCACCTTCCTGCTTGTAGGACGTGTCGTGCTCTTCGTCCACGATGATGAGGCCGATGCGGTCGAGCGGGGCAAAAACGGCGGATCTGGCCCCGATGGCGATTTCAACACGCCGATTCATCACTTTCTGCCACTGGTCCAGTCTTTCCCCGGCGGAGAGCCCACTGTGCAGTACGGCGATACGATCGCCGAACCTCGCCCTGAAGCGTCTTTCCATTTGGGAGATGAGGGAGATCTCAGGAACCAGGACGAGCACCGACAGGCCGATGTCGAGGGTGTGCCGGGCCAGGCGCATGTAGACCTCCGTTTTCCCGCTGCCGGTCACACCGGCCAGCAGGAAGGGGGCGAATCCTTTGCCGACGGTTCTTCCGATCGCCTCAACCGCTTTTTTCTGCTCTGCCGTGAGCTCGGGGGGAGGGGTGCTTTGCACGGGTTGTCCCAGCGGGTCGCGGTAAATGCGTTCGGAGGTTACGGCAACATACCCTTCCTCGGCCATTTTCCTGATAAGTGCGGGTGCATTGGCATTGGCGCTTCGCAGGCGGCTTATGGGCAGGGGGCCTTCACGGCGCAGCACGTCGACAATTTTCTGTCGTGCGGCCGATATCTTAGTGTCGGGCAGCTTTTTTTCGATGAGAGAGGCGTGGCGCTGCATTTTAGCCCGCACGCCATCCGCTTTGAGCATCCTCACACTTTCAATCCACCCCTGATCGATCATCTGCTGCAGCATTGCCGCCGCCGAAAGGCCGTTAGCGGATTTTCCCAGGTCACCGGGGCGCAGAGGGCCTGCCGACGAAAGTTTTTTCAGGAAAGTTTCTTCCATGGGCGCAAGGATTTTTGCATTCAAGGCTTCACGGCCCTCAGGCGTGATGGTCAGGGCCGGGCGCTCGTAGGTGTGCAAGCCTGCCGGAAGGGCATTTTTGATCACCATGCCGATCGGGAAGAGGTAGTAGTCCGCTGTCCATTCGAACAGCTGGACCATTGCCGGCGGGAACAACGGCTGGTGGTCCAGGATTTCATGGACGGGTTTGGTTGCATCGACGCCTTTCGATGCGGTGATGTCGAGGATGTATCCGCTCACCTTCCTTTTTCCAAACGGAACCAGGACCCTTTTGCCAACGGCGACGATGGCGGCAAGATGCTCGGGAACCGAATAGGTGAAGGTTTTGTTCACGGGCAGGGCCACGGCGATATGGATGTACTTTTCTTTTTCCGTCATAAGAAAGGCCGCAGCTCACATGGCCCGTTTACGGGCTGAAATTTGAATGATTATATTAGGTTGAAACATTTTGCTGCATATGCTATGATGAATATAACCGATTTCAATCACCGATGGCAAATGGCAATTTTTTTCAAAGGAGGCGTTCATGTTTAAACTCACAAAAAAACCCATGGTTGTTTTTCTGCTCGTCGTTTTTGTCACGGTTTCATTGGCGGCGACCGGCTTCGCCCAGGCCGACATGCAGGGCGATGAGATTACCACGGAGGAGATGATGGTGGATGCTTTGCTCGTCCGTCCGCTGGGCATTGTGGCTACCATACTCGGCGCAGGCCTTTTTGTTGTTTCGCTTCCCTTTTCGCTGTTGGGCAGAAATGTCGGTGAAGCCGGTACCAAACTGGTTGCGGATCCGGCCAAGTTCACTTTTGTAAGGCCGCTGGGCGAATTTTAACTATTCTGCTGACCGACAGCGTGCCCTCATGGACAGGCGACGCCGCCTGCCGGTGCAGGGCGCTTTTGCCATGCGGGTCATCATGCGGAGCAATCTGACCGGAAAAGGAGAGTGACGTGGCGATACACATTGTAGACCATCCGCTTATCAAACACAAATTGGGTTTCATGCGCAAAGAGGACGTGACCGTCAAGGACTTCAGAGATCTATCCTCCGAACTGGCCAGCCTGCTGACCTATGAGGCGACCAAGGACCTGGAAACGGAAAAAAAAGTCATTCAGGGATGGGCGGGCACCGTCGAAGTCGAACGCATCAAGGGCAAAAAGATCACCGTTGTACCGATCCTCAGAGCCGGTTTGGGCATGATGGCCGGTGTGCTGAACCTCATTCCTTCCGCTAAAGTGAGCGTTGTCGGTTTGTACCGCAACGAGGAAACGCTCGAGCCGGTCAAGTACTATGTCAAGATGACCAGCCAGATGGAGGAGCGCATCGCCCTTATACTGGATCCCATGCTGGCAACCGGCGGGACACTCTGTGCGACCATCGATTTCCTGAAGGAGTCGGGTTGCCAGAAGATTCGCGGCATTTTTCTCGTCGCCGCACCGGAGGGCATTGCCCGGGTCAAGGAAAAGCATCCGGATGTCGATGTGTACGTGGCCGCCGTGGACGAGCGCCTGAATGAGATCGGTTACATTCTGCCGGGTCTGGGCGATGCGGGGGATAAAATATTCGGTACCAAATAAAAGCTTGAGACCAACCAAAAGGGCTGCACCGGATGGCAACATCGCCCGGCGCAGCCCTTTTTCTTTCTACCGTTCATTTATAGGAACGAAACTCGTTTTCGCAGGTCCTGTGTAAATCTGCCGCGGGCGGGACAGCTTCCATTTGGGATCATACATGCTTTCCTTCCACTGGGCAATCCACCCCGGAAGCCTTCCGATGGCAAACATCACCGTGAACATATTGGTCGGAATGCCGATGGCGCGCAGGACGATGCCGCTGTAAAAATCGACGTTGGGATAAAGGTCGTGGTCGACAAAGTAGCTGTCTTTGCGGGCGGTTTCTTCCAATCTTTTTGCGATATCCAGCAGCGGGTCGTTGATGGTCACCTTGGAAAGCATGCTGTTGCACATCTTTTTCATTATCTTGGCCCTGGGGTCATAGGTTTTATAGACCCTGTGGCCGAAACCCATGAGCCTGAAGGGGTCGTTTCTGTCTTTGGCCCGGGCAACCGCCCGGTCGATATTGCCGCCGTCGCGTTGTATGTCGGAGAGCATTTCTATAACCGCCTGGTTCGCGCCTCCATGCAAAGGCCCCCACAGGGCCGCGATACCGGCGGAAATGGCGGCATACAGGTTTGTCCGCGCGCTGCCCACGATGCGCACGGCAGATGTCGAGCAATTCTGTTCGTGATCCGCGTGAAGGATCCAGAAGACCCTCAATGCCTTGACGACATCCTCGTTCAACTCGTACGGCTTCACGGGCGAGTCGAACATCATGTTGAGGAAATTGGCGCAGTAGGCAAGGTCCGGCCGGGGATAAACCACCTTGTGCCCCCTGGAAATTTTGTATGACATGGCCGCCATGGTTCTCACTTTGGCCATGAGCCGGGTCACCATGATGGTGCTTTCTTCCTCCATGCTGGTCAGGGCAGGGTAAAAGCTGCGCAAGGCATTCACCATCGACGACAGAATACCCATCGGATGGGATGCCCTGGGAAAATTCTGGTAGAAGAGCTGCATGTCTTCGTGAACCAGGGAATGATCGTTGAGCAGGATGGAGTAATTGGTAAGCTCTTCCTGGTTGGGCAGCCGGCCGTTAATCAACAGATATGCGGTCTCCTTGAACGTCGCTTTCTCGGCGAGTTCTTCGACCGGTATCCCCCGGTAGCGCAGAATACCTTTTTCGCCATCCATGAAGGTGATGTCGCTTGTGCAGCTGCCGGTGTTGGCATAGCCCGGATCGAGGGTGATGAAACCGGTCTCTTTTCTGAGATTGGAGATGTCCACCGCTTTTTCACCTTCCGATCCGGTAATAACCGGCAATCTGATAGCCTTGCCCTTATAATTTATTTCAATGTATTCATCCATTGTTTCTTCCCCAACGGTTTCGGTGCGCGGAGCGCGGATTGTTACCGCCTTCGTGGCGGGGCGGTCGGCATGGTGTGGCTTTACCCTGAGCGTTACACCCTGCTGTGTATACAGGACTATCCCCATTCGGTCAACCTTTCCTGCGGGCGTGAAGCGTCGCCCGACTGGCGCACGGGTATCTTCACGCCAAAACCTCGAGGTTGCAAAATTCCGCGGGCTCCGGCGCCGGGCGTCCGAGGATGAAAATACCGGCGCGGTTTTATGGATTAATGCGGCCCGGTATGATAAGATCCAAAACAGGTATGCTTTTCCATCCTCGACCGTGGGCTTTTGCCCGATAAGGGAGGTGTCCTGTGTCTTTTAAAGAAAACCTGCTGCGCAAAATTAAAATCGACGACCTTGTCGGCCGGGTGCTTGCGTCCATCGGGCCTCCGGGCAGCGAAAAAAAGCTGAATAAAGAGGCTATGCAGGAATTGATTGCTTTGAGCGACTTTACATACAAGAGAAAAAGGGATCTGGACCTCTACATTCGGCAGGTAGAAGGCGGGCAGGACACCATTCTGGTTCTGGACAACGAGCTGGCGTTGTACAGGACCACTTCCGAGGATGTGGCCATGCGCAAAAGCCCGACGGTTAAGGAAATGGTCAATATCCGCAACGCCATCAAGATCCTGAAGGATTCAGATGTGGTTGTGAGCCGGCGGGAGACGACGGTCAAATCCATTCGCGAAACCTGTATTGAAAGCCTCGACCTGAGTTACGGCGACGATGATATCGCAGCGATAAAAAAGGACGGCATCGCCGCGTTGGAAAATGCCTATTTGGACGGCGTAAAGGAGGCGCTATCCTTGTTAGCGGAGCTGATGGGATATACGCTGCTCCCCGCATCGATCACCGTCCCGCACTGCTACATGGTTGGAAGAAAGGATAAAAAAACATCCGGGGAAGAGGCCTACGGCCCTGTAGTGATTTACAACCTGATGGTTAACCAGCTCAAACTGGTCGATGACCCGGTGGGCGTTTACGACAAGGGAAAAATGGAGGAGCTGCACCTGGTTGCCAGGGGAGAACGCGAGGCCCCCTTCGAAGGAGCCGCCGTTTTTGAAGAACTGGCGGCCCGTTTTCTCAAGAAAGAGCCACAAGTCGACGGTTTGTATAAACGCACATAATTGACGACGGCCTTGCAGTTCTGACAGATGTTGGGTATAATGCCGGCCAGGTTTGCCTACGGAATTTTGTAAAGGGGGTCTGCGGAAGCCATGCCCGAGATGATGTATATGGTTGACGATCAAGCGACCGTCGTCTGCCCGCTGTGTTCAAAAAAACAAAGCATAAACGTCCGGCAGTATATCAAGCAGAAATCGGCTGTGGCGATGGTTTTGAGCTGCCCCTGCGGTCATACCTGGACGATGGGCCTCGAAAGACGCAGACACTACCGGAAACCGGTGAAACTCAAGGGACGGTACAGCTATGAGAGTGACGTCCACGTGGACGGGACGTCTGCCGTCGGCCGTTTTCTCGGCAAAGGCAAGATGAAAGTCGTGGATCTTTCACTCCGGGGCTTGAAAATCGAGCTTAAAAAAAGACCGCAGTTCAATGTCAACGACCAGCTTTCCGTGGAATTCCGCCTCAGGGACAAGAAACGGACGCTCATAAGGGAAAATGCTTTCGTCAAAAGCGTCAGCGGCAACTTTGTCGGAGGCGCTTTCGGCTCGGCAGTGGCGGAAAATTCCTCCCTGGGCTTCTACCTGATGGGATGATAAAAAAAACACCCGGAAGGCGCGGGTATTCGATATTGGAATGTCCGGTTTGTCCGGGTCGATGGATGCAACAAAAGGCGCCTCCCGGAAGCGCCTTATTTAGTACGCTCGATAACATACTGATACACTTTGGGATGGGTGCAGACTTCGTAGTATTTTCTGGAGGTCAATTTGATAACCTGCATGGTTGTCGGGTTGACTTGCGGTACTAGCGCTTCACGAATGATGAGCCGCTTGTACCGGCCGGTGGTTGTCGGGAATTTTCCGGTGTAGACTGTAAATCTGTCTTTTTGAAGCTCCGGGATATGGCAGTCCAGCGCCCTGAGATTTATTTCTTCGGAGAGTTTCTTGAAACCGGAGTCGTTCAGTTCGATTCCGTTGACATTGTACCTCATCAGGAGATCGTCGGATGTTTTGCCGAGCGTCGCCTCCCTTTCGCTCTGGAAGACATACAGGTTGAACGGCGTTGATCTGTCCCGCAGTGAACTCCTGACGAGTCTGGAGCAGCCCGACTGCCTGTCGGCCAGATTGATGGCAGAAGAGATCATGACCCTGCGCTCACCGTCAAAGAGGAAGGTGGGAGGGGTGCCGTTGTAGTTGATGCCGATGCCCAGTTCAAGGACAGGCAGCTTGTTTTTCTTGTTTTTTCCGTTATAGCGGCTGATGATGAGCAGCATGTTGATCGCCATGCCGCAGGCCCTGGCAACGCCGTACCACCCTTCAGGTGCGTTTTCCCGCTCATAAATCGACAGTATGATCGCATCGCCCTCGATAAACACCTTGTCCGCGCCATAGTCGTTCAGCGTTTCCGAGATCGGGTTGAAAAAATTGAGACTGAAGTAGGATGCCGGATTCAATCCCCTTTCATTCATCTGGTGGGTGATATCTGTCGATCCGCGTACGTCGGCTTTTATCACCACGTGGTTGATGATCGGTTTTTTGTCCTGCTTTTGTTCGTGGGGAATCAGAAATTCGTAAAGCGTGTTGTTTGCCCTGGACAGATTCAGGATTTTTTCTTCCGAGGCAAGGTTGATCCTCTCCATAGCCTCACTGAACATATTGAAATTTTCTATGTCCCGGTGGTAGCGGGCAATTCCGTTGACAAAGCGTATCAGATACGCCTTTTTAGCGCTCGTCGTGAGCAGCTCCATGCGTTTTATTTTTTTCTTGAGCGGCTTCATGGAAAACGGCTGGTGATACAGTTTTTTCAGGCGCTTCAATCGATTTACGACCGCTTTTCTCGATTTGGAGTCGATCATGAAATGCAGGATCTGTTGAGGAACGAGAGGCGGGCAGTACTGCTTGTAAACATCACGCATTTCATAAGAAGCGGTAATCCGATGCATCAAACCCGTTTTATCGAAGGACCGGTAGAGCGTTTTCAGCACCATCTTCTGGTTTTTCAGCTGCCGCTTGAAATCGAGGCGTTCTTTTTTGGAAATTCCCTTTTGTTTTTTCTTTTTGATATCATCCTGGAGTTTGTAGCAGTTGATGAGTTTATCGATGCTTTCGTCGTGCTTGAGGAGGCTGCTGACTTGGAGGTCGTGCGCCTTTTGTCCCTTTTGGACGTTTTCGGCCCCACGCTCCCCGTTCGGCTCTTTATTGTGAGCCACCCTGTCCATTCTTCCCATCCGGCTCAAAAGCTTTTTAAGTTGATCGATGAGGGTGTCGTATTTGTCGGGATCTTCCAACCGGCGGCCGAAGATGACATCATACTCTTCGATGAGAAAAAGATCGTAAAAGGGGTTTTCGGTGTGAAAAATAGGATTCGCCAGGATGTCATCCGGTAGAATCGCTTTCCCTCCAAAGTTGGCTTCCCGCATCGCCTTGATCGAATTCAGATTAACCGCCGTCAGATAGCGGAACAGCTCGCCGCCCACGTTTCTCAGGATGAGCTCTTTGTTTTGAAGCACGCTGGTCAGGGATTCCTTTATTTTCACCGCTTCGCCTATGTCCTGGCGATCGGTTACCTCGTACTTTCTGATGATATTCTTTATCTGACCGGCCATTCTGGAAAAATGGCCGCGCACCTCGGCGACGAGGTACTTGACGACGGCGAGCTGTGCCAGGAAATCGATCTGAAACTCATTCTGCTGCTTGGCCTTGTTGACGGCGTCTTCCATCATCTTTTGGTAAATGTGCTGAAAGTCGGCGACCCTCTGCGACCAGGCCGCTGGTTTTTCAACGGGGAAAATGTCATAGGTCTTGAAATGTCTGGCAATCAGCTGCGGAATGATTTTGCCGGCGGCAACACGAAAACTGGGACTCAAGTATACGTCATGGCGGATGTTGTCGACCCCGGGCATGAGCCTGCCGATGGAGAAATTAAGTGCGTAGGCAGAAAGGGAAAATTCGCTGAGTCCCGGCAGCTTGTGATTCTTTTTAAAAGAAAAAACCATGGGGAAGATTATATCATTAATGGGCAAACATGTCCAATTCCTGTTGAGCACCGGTAGCAATCACGAGTCTGTCGCCATGCGGCTTTACCGGCTGTCAGCTCTTATGGATCAGATACGCCAGGTAACCGCCGTACGCCGTCAACAAGACGATGCCGTCGGCCCGGGAAAGGGTGTAGGTTTTGCGAATCATCAAGAGCGGCATGGCGCTGACCACCATCATGACCAGGTAATCGATGAAGAGGCCGCTGGTCATGAAGCCCCCGGGGATGACAATCGGGTTCACCAGGGCGGCAGCCCCCAGAACGCCCAGGATGTTGAATACGTTGCTTCCCACGAGATTCCCCAGGCTGATGTCCATTTCCTTTTTCATGGCGGCAATGACCGACGTGGCCAACTCAGGGAGGGAGGTTCCGAAAGCGACCACGGTGAGGCCGATGAACTTTTCACCCACACCGAACACGGTCATGATCTTGACGGCCGCATCGATGAGAGCTTCGGCGCCGATGACAACCCCGGCAATGCCGGCTACGATCAGACCGAGCTGCTTGAAACGACTGTCCACGGGGCGGATATCGGAAACGTCGCACTGCCTCACTGCGGTTGTCTCACTGACGGTCCGCGTGGCAACGCGATAGTTGTAGTAAATGTAGACGGCGAGGGCGGCCACCAGTGTTACGCCCTCCATCCTGCTGATGGTGGAATTGCCGGAAACGATCAGCAGGTAAAGCGTGACCGCCAGCATAACGGGAATGTCACGCTTGAAGGCCGAAGGATGGCATCGTATGGGCTGGAAGAGAGCGGCCATGCCCAGAACCAATGCGATGTTGCAGATGTTGCTGCCGACGATGTTGCCCACGGCGATCATGGACTTGCCTTTGAAGGAGGATACGAGGCTGACCACCAGTTCAGGGGCCGATGTCCCGAAAGCGACGACGGTCAAGCCGATAACGATGGGTTGCATCCCCAGGCTGCCGGCCAGGCTCGAGGATCCCCTGACCAGCCATTCCGCTCCATAATAAAGCAGGAAAAGCCCGATGATGAAGAGAACGACATTAAGCGTCATGGAACAACCTCGCTATTTCGTCCACGTCGAAAGCGGGCCACGCCTGCGGCCCGGCATGATTTTCGGCGAAAACCCCTACCTTCGAGTCCATAACTTCTCCGATGCAGCTGACGGCAATACCCGCTTTTCGGATAGCGGCGGCGATCGATGCCCGGCTCTGCCGACGGCAGCATATCAGCAGGGTGCCCGAGCCGATAAGCCCGAGAGGGGAGATCCCCAGCAGCCGGCAAACGGTTTCGGTTTCGGGGTACACGGGGATGGCGTCCATGTTGATGCTGATGCCATATCCCCCGGCCGCGCTCAACTCCAGCACGGCTGTGGCGAGGCCGCCTTCGGTTACATCGTGCATGGCGCTGACGTCACCCGTTTCGACCGCCAGGCGGGCTTCTTCCATGATACTCACCCGATCGAGAAGCTGCCGGCAGCGCTGAATCTCCTTTTCGGAAACACCCAGTGTTTTCAACCTGTCGCCGAATTCCCGGGCGATAATGGCCGTTCCCTCCACTGCGATTGCCTTGGTCATCAGGACCTTGTCGCCGGGTCGCACCGCGCTTTTGTCGATCAGGCTGGCTTTCTTCACGGTTCCGACCAGGGAGCCGACCACCACGGGCCGGGTGACGGCGTCCGTGATTTCCGTATGCCCGCCGCAGAGGGTGATGTCGTACCGTGCGGCGATGCGGTTCAATTCTTCCATGGTCAGCCAGATGGCCGATCCGGTTGAGCCGGGTGGAAAAAGCAGGGTTGTCATAAACCAGCGGGGCACCGCCCCGGAAGTGGCTATGTCGTTGGCGTTTACCAGGACGGCGTATTGCCCGACCGCATCGGTGGCAAACGTGATCGGATCCGATTTGAGCACCAGCACCTCGTCGGTGGAAATGTCGGTCGCCGCCGTATCTTCACCGATGCCGGGGGCGATGATCAGAGCCGGGTCTTGGATGACCAGGTGGTCGAGGAATCGGTCCAGGAGGCCATTGGGCAGTTTGCCCTGCGGCAGCGGCAGCCCCAAGTGCACAACGTCTTTGACGTCGTCCAGGTGGGAGACCACAAAATCACTGCCGATGTCGGGTATTCCCGCTGTCAATTCGCTTTCCAGTAGAATCGTGACCGCGCCGGCCTGCCTGCCGGCGTCCACATCGAGCATGTGGTCTCCGACAACGATGATTTGATCCGCATCAACCCGCAGGTCGGCGGCGGCTTTCAGGATGCCTTCCGGTGAAGGCTTGGGGGAGATGGGGTCGTCCCGGGTAATGATGACGTCGAAATCCTCCTGCCTCGTTTTTCGAAAATTTTTCAAGGATATTTCAATGGACGACCGGCTGTTGCGGGAAATCAGGCCTGTGCGCAAACCAAGGCTTTTAAGGTGGGCCAGCAGGGACTCCGCCCCGGTGTTCGGCAACGAATTTTTGGCGGCGTTCGCTTCGAATGCCTCCAGGATATCCCCGGCCTTTTTTCTTTCCTCCGGGCCCGGCAAAGCGGCGATGTATTCGAGGATGTGCGCATCCGCCGGGCAGCCCACAGCCGCCTTGACGGCATTGAAATCGATGGCGCCGGGGACCGTCAGCGTTCCGTCGAAGTCGAACAGTACCGCCTTGGCGAGAAAAGGTTTTTTCAACATCATGTCGTTCGGCAATATAGCGCTCCTGAATTCAAATTCACCATTTCCGGCTTGTCCGGGTTGGGTATACATTACCCTAACCGTGGCATCCGCCACCCCACGGTATATAGGATGATCTTGGCGTTACCACAAGGAAATTGTGGGTCGGGAATTCAGGGCAGTTTTCTCTGCGGACATTTAGAACAGAGCCGGTAAAGCTGGTGAAGCGTTTTTTCCGAAAGCATGACCCGGGGGGCGGGGTTGATCAGCGCCAACCGCATGGGGATGCTGCTGCGGTGCGGGCAGACGTCCGTATTCAGGTGTACACATTTCAGAAAAAGCATTTCAACAGGTTGGAAACCATTTTCCATGATGCCGTTCTCCCTGCTCGCGGGATTCCGCCGGATTTGATTTCGGCCGGGCAGTTCACGGGCAATCAAACCACATTCCATGAAAAATGGTATACGAGAAAAATTGATATGATATACGGATATGAAATAGCTAATCCCGATACGTGATTAAAACCGGGGCAGCGCCATGTCCGGGGTATTTCCCTTGATGGAGCCGGCATCCGATCCCAAAAAATCGGCCGTTACAACCTGTTCGCACATGCCTTTTATTTTTTCCAGCACCACCACGTGATCGGGGTGAACCCGGTAGCGTTCCAAGGATTCCTGGTTGGCAAAAAGTGACACCAGGGCAAAGTCATAGGCCCGTTCAGACGGGATGATGTTGCGGCCGAATTCGTAGACCAGTATCTCGGATATCTTGTTCGGCAGGTCATCCAGGCGTTCTTCCAGCTGTTCAATGTCGCCGTCCGCAACGTCTGGTTTGAATTTCAACAGCACAACATGGTTCAGCATAACCGTTTCCTCCCTTTCATTAGAAACAGCCGGTCCGGCTCAAGGGCGATTTTTCTTTAGCCAAAATCCCATTGGCTAACCCTCTTTGTGCTGATACATGTTTCTAATGTGAAAAATTTACAGTGACGTCGTTCATACAATAGCGACGAAGTCGCGTTTCATAAAAGCGTGGTACACGCTTTTATTTTCGGGCGATGTCGGCCGCGGTACAGTCAAGCAGACGGGCGATATCCGCCGGGGACATTTTCAGCATCACGCCACGCTGGCCGGCGTTGATAATGGCCGTGTCGTGGCCGAGCAGGCCGTTTTCCATGACGCATGGCAAAGAGGCCTTGGTTCCGAAGGGACTGATACCCCCCACTTGGTAGCCGGTCAGGCGCTCAGCCTCATCCGGTCCAGCCATGGCGGCCTTTTTTACACGACAGGCCTTGGCCATGCGTTTGAGATCCAGTTCCCGGTCTCCGGGCATCAGCGCCAGGGCAAACCGTTTTTCATCCAGCTTGACGACAAGCGTTTTTATTGTTTTTCCCAGGGAAAAACCGACGGCCCGGGAGGCAAACGCCGCTCCCTTTTGAACGTGATCATATTTGACGATGTCAAAAGATGCGTTCCGGCCGTTTAGAAATTTGATAGCGCGTGTTGACATAAACGATTGCTTGGTTATCATCTGCATATCGTTTTTACAAGAGCGTCAATAAACCTCAACGCGGCAATTTCGAGGTAAATACATATTCAGGGAGGAACCAATGGCCTACACAAAGAGTGATTACAAAGAGGATGTCGACAGGGTATCCGCCGTTTTTGAAACCAATATGGGGAGCTTCGAGGCCGAACTGTATGCCAGGGAATGCCCGGAAACCGTGTGGAATTTTGTCAACCTGGCGGAGGGACGTCAGGAGACGGACCGGAGCGGCAATTTTTTTGACGGGCTGTCTTTCCACAGGGTCATCGAAGGGTTCGTCATTCAGGGCGGCTGCCCGCAGGGGAACGGCATGGGGGGGCCGGGGTACCGGTTCAAGGATGAGTTCGATTCCTCCCTGCGCCACGAGAGCGAAGGGGTTCTATCGATGGCCAATGCGGGCCCGGGGACCAACGGCAGTCAGTTTTTCATTACCCTGGCACCCACACCCCACCTGGATGACCGGCACGCCGTGTTCGGCAAGGTGACCAAGGGGATGGACGTGGTCAACAAGATCGGCGCCGTCAAGACGGGACCCATGGACAGGCCTCTGGAACCGGTGGTGATGAACCGGGTGACCATCGAGCGCCCCTGAAAGAAAAACACCCCGGCCATCAATGTCCCCAACGGGGAATGGGAGAAAATCCCTCTTCCCACGGCGAAGGCTCCAGTCTGACGATGTGAGGCTGTGTCAGGTGCGAAGGTTGTTGCGGTCTTCCTTTTCCTTGATAATCTCAAGAAGGTAGCGTCCGTAAGCGTTGTTGAGCATGGGGGTGGCGATCCTCTGCAGCTTTTCGCCGTCGATATATCCCAGCCGGTAGGCGATCTCCTCGACACAGGAGATTCTGACCCCCTGCCGGTTCTGGATGGCCTGAATGAAGCTGGCCGCCTGCTGCAGCGCTTCTTCGGTGCCGGTGTCCAGCCACGCAAAACCGCGGCCGATCAATTCCACCTTGAGCATCCCCCGCTTCAGGTAGTCGGTGTTGACGTCCGTGATTTCCAGTTCGCCGCGTGCGGAGGGTTTCAGCTTCTCGGCAACCCTGATGACGTCGTTGTCGTAGACATACAGGCCCGGCACGGCATAACTGGATTTGGGTTTGGCGGGCTTTTCTTCGATGCCGATGACGTTTTTGTTGCGGTCGAATTCGACAACGCCGTATCTCTTGGGATCCCTCACGCGGTACCCGAAAATGAGACCGCCTTTTTCAAGCGTCATGGCCCTTTTGAGGATCCTGGGAAGATTGTATCCCTGGAAAATATTGTCCCCGAGAATGAGGCAGACCGTGTCGTCTCCGATGAATTCCCTGCCGATGATGAAGGCCTGCGCCAGCCCTTCCGGGCGCGGCTGCTCCCGATAGGAAAAATTCAGCCCCAGGTGAGAGCCGTCTCCAAACAGCTTTTGGAAAAGAGGCAGGTCCGCCGGTGTCGAAATGATCAGAATGTCCCTTATCCCCGCCAGCATCAGCACGGAGAGGGGGTAATAAATCATGGGTTTGTCATACACTGGCAGAAGCTGTTTGCTGACGACGTGCGTCATCGGGTAGAGCCTTGTTCCTGACCCGCCGGCTAGAATGATTCCTTTCATGATCCCTCCATCCGCTTGAGAAAACGGCTGTAATGCTCCGGGTCCTCATTTAAAAAATATTTCAAGTAAGTTACGTTTTTATTCATGCCGTCGCGGTACAGGTTTCTATCGATGCCCCAGCGGGCCTTGAAGTGCCCGGTGAGGATCCGGTCCACGCCGCCCAGGTCATCGGCCAGCCGGCTCTTTATATGGCTGTTGAAAACCAGAGAGTCCCGGAGCAGTTCCAACTCGCTGCCATAGTCCCGCATACCGGCCTCCCTGAATTCCTGATAGAGGAATTTCAGTTTTTCCAGGTAGCGGCGGTCGGCGGTCTGCCCGACGAGGTCGGCGGTTGCCAGCATCTTTCCCATCAGTTCGTTTGTGCGGGTTTCAAAGAGGATGGTATGAACCGGCAGGCTGAGGTCGGTGCACAAGAGGGCGGCGCGGCATTTCCGGTAATCATACGTCGAATACCCCTTGCGTCGCATGTATGTCCGCATGAAGGCGATTCCCCGGGGAATGTGTACCTGGGAAAAACGGGCACCGGTTCCCTCGGATTCCGAATCGCGTTGGATGTAACCGACGTCGTGCATGAGAGCGGCGATCAGCCCGAGAGTGATGTCCCGGCTTTTCAGAAGGAAACCACTCAGACGGGCCCCGTGAATCAGGCGGGCCATGGCCAGCACCGTGTCGGTGGTGTGGTTCAGATCATGATAGGGGGTGTTGCATTTGCGATAGCCGGGGTAGTGCCCGTTAAAAAGCCTCAGAATATCCTGAAAGGCACGTTCGAGCTTTTCAATCTCACCGTACCCGGCGTCGATGGATCGGACGATGGTTTTGATTTCTTCGAGCACACTGGCGGGATTGTTCATGTCCACCAGTTCCGACAGACGCGGTTCGCATTTTTTCCGGTGGCCGGCTGGTGCCGGTTTGATGGCTTTTTGATGCATGGCGTCGATGGTATTGCCCCGTTTTTTTTGCTTTGCACGGTTCCCCGCGGCGCTTGTGCGTTCATCAGGGGTGGCTCTTCTTACGAATCGGCGCCTCAATAGTCAATAAAAATTGTAGAACGATTTTTTATGGGATGCGGTTG
>JAJDNW010000013.1 GCA_022340465.1 Deltaproteobacteria bacterium
ACTGGACCAACTGGACGATATGGCTGAAGAGAAACACCTTGAAAAGATGACGTATCTGACGCTGGGCACTGTATTCTGGATTATTCTGGGACTTTTAACCTGGGCCGTAATAGCCAATTACATATTGTGAAGAGGAAACAATGAAAGGGAGTGACATCAAGGGCCGCTTAAAGACAGACCCCACCGGCAATGTAGGGAGCACCGACCATCAATCACAAGCCGCGTCCTTTGGCTTCTGATTTTCGGTTTGCTTTCTTACGCCGGCAGGAAAATGCATGAAGGGTCGAAGCGTTTTAGCTTAGAATCCTCACCGTCCTCTGCATACGCTTTAGCACCTGTCGCTTGTATCCCGGCAGATTTATATCTATCTCTCCGCCGAGCGTTTGCTGATCGCTGTCCAGATTCAGCAAAACGGCGGCACCTGACTTTCGTAAGCTAACCTTCAGTGTTCCTCCAGCAACAAGGGTCGGTCCGAAGGAAATTTCATGACCGCTTTCAATCCATTCGGGAAAAATGCCGGAACCGATGACGATATGTCGGCCCTCCTCCCGCACGAACATATTGCGCACCATCATCAACCATTCTGCCGCCGCCCAGCCGTGCTGACCGTCCCCCATGCAACCGCCCTTGGTAAAGGGATGGATCGCCTCAGGCCACTGCCCGGTCGGCGAAGCCAGGTCTGCCACAGTTCTCACCAACCGCCGGAAAACCGGGTTGTTGGCCCTTAAAAGGGTTTGAGCAAGGGATAGGGTAAGGTAAATATTGATCCCTGCATGGATCATGTCTTGAAAAAAGGCGTTGGAGTGAAAACAGTTTTCCATCAAGTAGGCGACGGTATTCACGATGTCCGGATCCCCGGGCGCCGTCAGTTGCAGGGGATAGTCCGCGACCAAGGATCCGATGGCACCGGCGTCCATGCGGCGATAGGGCGAAGCTGGGATCCCACCCGGTCGTTTTCTCTCAGGAATCCCCCGAATGCTGTCAAAAATGCACTGTCGGAAATGGGCTGCCTGATCCTTCAGAACGGCATGCTTGCCCGGTAAGTGATGCTCGGTGGCCAGGTATGCCGCCTGGTTCAATCCGGCCAATCCCCAGAAGTCATCCCAGTAATAATAGTCGTTTGGGCCCAGATGTTCCGCGCTAAATCCGGCCGGCAACAAACCGTGATGCGGCACGCCTTCACCGGGCATGGTGCGCTTCTTAGCAATCCATTCCGCACCCTTTAACAAATTTTTCAAGAACGGCTTGTCATAAGCGATTCCGGTGAGTTCATGAAACCTACCGCAAATCCACAGTACCTGCCCGTTGGAGTCCCATTCGCCCTCTTGGGACCGAAAATATCCCGATAGGGTCTGCCTTTCCGGAAACCTTTGAATCACGTTTTTGACTCGCTCCGGCAGGTTGATACCCAGAAGCGCATTGAGCATGAAACAGGCATCCCGGAACCAAAATCGCTTGTACGTATAAGGACCCGGATAAATTTCCCCGGCACTCAACAAGAGCACGGTCCGGACAGCTGCGTCATAGAGAAATTGAATCCTGCTGTCCGGCACCCGTAGCTGAGCGGATCTAGCAACCCATGTTTGCCAGTTTTCATGTGATGGGGCTTCAACGGGGGACGCGGGGTCTGCTTTTTTGGCGGAAGTGTTCTCCAGCGGTGCGGTAACGGTCAGATCGACGCTTTCCCGCTCTTTAATGGGGAACAAGGCTGCACCCGTGGCCATACCGATTTCACAAAAGACCGAGCTCTCGTTCTGTACATCGTCCAAATTGTTTGCGACATCACCCTTCTCATAGGTGGAAAAAAGTACCTTTTCGGGCTTCCGACTCAGCTGGAGGTTGGTCGCTTTATTGACTCGGAAACAACCCCGCTCGCGATCATAGTCGATCTCATCGATAAACTGCACCCCCTCCGGATTGTATGGGCGCAACGACAAAACCAGCCACCCGCCTTTTTTCGCAAATCCACGGGCGTGGACACAGATCTTAAATCCCTGCGGGCTCTCGGCAACCCACACGGTTGTCTCAAGCCGCAAGCCCGACGCCTCGGTGTGTGTGGATACGTTAATCTGTTCACTTTCCAAGTCCATGCTCTGCTTTGCACCGTCGACTTTTGCGGGCACCAACAACTGTTTGCCGGATAGAATCCAAAAGTCGACAGACCATCCATCGAGGTAGGGGGTTATCAGCCCTCTGGGATCGACAATGGGATAATGAGGCATCTCCGGATGTCCCACAGCGGTCCAGTTGCGGTGGGTCAAATTGATGTGACTAAATGCAAATCCCCTGGGAATAAAGGATCGATCGTTGGGCTTGAATTGTTTAACGATCCAGAACGGCCAGACCCAGTCCAGATTGTACTGGATCACCCGTGTGTTGATCAGGCCCCTGGCATGAAAAATCACACCGGCTCGCAACAATTCAATGGGTTCGTGCACCTCCGAAGGGTGTCCAAAGCGACGCAGCCTGGCGATCAAGGTAAACGGATCAATAAAGCCATAGCTTCGGACCGCCTTTTTGATGATGAATTTCCAAGGCAACCACTTTTTTAACCACATTTTTTATCTCCTGATCACGTCAACTGATTGTATCTCTTGCGAACTTTTCGGCTGATAAAAAGGGGACAGGCGTTTTTTCATTGTCTGTCCCAATACAGCGTGGCAGGTTCAGGAGCCTCACGACACACACATGTCTGGGAAAAGTTTTAGCATGAGCTCAATACCCTTCACGGAAAGATCAATCCATCTCATTGATCCCGGCAACGTCCTCCTTATTGCTCGTCGTCTGAAAAATGCTTTCTGCTTTTTCACTCACCAGCTCCCATTCCGCGCGACAGGCATGCAAAAATTTATCCCAGGGATCAAGGGGACGGGCGTTAGGCCCTTTTTCACCCCCGACGGCATCTCCAACATACGCATACAATTCTGACAGTTTATCTGCGCTTCTTTTCCGGCTAAATTTCTGGGCGGTTTTTCTGGCATGCTGCGACCATTTGGTTACATCTTTCGGCATGCCGACAATCCAAGCCAGCGCGTCGGAAAAACGCTCCACAGAGGCGCTACCTTCGAGCAAGCTTCCGTTCCGCCCATCGCGGATCACCTCGCGGGCACCAGGCGCGTCCAATGCTATCACTGGAACACCGGCAGCCATTGCTTCGGTTAAAACCATTCCCTGGGTTTCGGTTTGGGACGCAAAGGCAAATAGATTCATGGCATGGTAGGCGTCCACAAGGGTTTGTCCGGTCAGACTGCCTGTAATGGTCAAACGATCCTCAAACGCCTTCTTTTTTAAGATATTGAGAATCCTTTCCTGGCTGGGGCCTTCACCCACCACTAAAAAGTACATATTCGCATGATTTTCCATGGTTCGGGCAATTGCCCGCGTCAGGTAATCTAGGTTTTTTTCAGGAGCAAGCCTGCCCACGTGACCGATCACAAAAGAGGTCGAAGGGATCCGGTGTTTTTTTCGAAAAACGTTCCCATTCCCGTTTCCAAAAAAAGACACATCCACGCCGGTTGGAATTTCAGAGACCGGTACGCTGACCCCGCGCTCGATTATCAGATTTTTGACGCTTTCACTGGGAGCTACGACCGCATCGCAAAGATTGGCATAGTTGGTGGCCAGGAAAGCAGCGAATCGTTTCATTTTTTCCGGGTTCTCTGCAATGTAGTGGGTGTATTCCTCATAAAGCGTATGGTGCGTAAAAATAAGGGGCAAATTTCGGCGTCGGGCAGATCTCAAAGCCGCATCCCCCATGAGATAGGGGTGATGACTGTGGATAATGTCAGGGCAAAATGCCTCAATTTGTTCATCAATGAGAAAAGGAATCGGGATGCGGACGGAAAAATCGCTGCCGTTGAAATTCTGAATAGCGGGCACACGGAAAACCCCTGCATCCATTTCGTCATGCATTTCATGGCCAGGGAATGTCGGCGCCACGATCATAACCTCATGCCCGGCATTTCTCAAATCCTGGGTAAAGGTGGAAATCGATCGGGCCACGCCGCCGACATGGGGAAGATAGGTATTGGTAAACATGCAAACATTCATACGGACGCCCTTTATGCATCCAGCCGGTTAACGTTTCACCACTGATACATATACACACTACTGATTAAACGCAATTTTACTATGGGTGGAAAGCATTATATGGCAAACAATGTATGATTTTTACGGCCGGCCGAAGTATTGGTGATAAAGGGGCATCTATTCACCAGCCCGCAAGCGCGAAGGGCTATAAAAGGTGTGTATTCAAAAGCGCCAATTAACCGCATGGGCGGATGCTCCGGCACCTTGGGATCTGGATTCTCTCGTGGCGGCTCCTTGATGGGTGGGTCTTTGGGTTCATTGGGTGGCTCCTCCACCGGCGGTGGGTTTTCTGGGGGCGGTTCCCCGGGAGCGTCTCCGGGCTCCTCGACCGGTGGTTTTTGCGGTCGATTGGGCGGTTCTTTCAACGGAGATCTCCGGGGCGTCGTTATGCCCGTCTTTCTGCCGCTGCATCGTAATTCGGTTTGAAATGCTGGTGGCATGTTACATTCGCTCCTTTCATTATTCAGGGGGCTTTCGAATGACCATTAGGGGTTGTTCGATGCGGTTGAGCACGCCCGCTGCAGCGCTTCCAAAAAAGACCCGCTGTAAGCCGGTGCGACCATGGCTGGCTATTAACACCAGGTCCACCGATTCGCTTTCGGCTGTATCAATGATGTTCTTGACCACCGACCCCAGACTTACCACAATTTTCGCTTGAATCTTTTTCTTTTCAAACTTGCCTTTCAACACCTTTAGATACATTTCAGCTTCTTGCATTTTTGTGTCCATTTCTTGCCGAAACAAATCCACGGCAGCCCCGTTCCTGCCGGCCATTTTTGGCGGATCGATGACCGTCAAGAAGACAAGGTCTGCTTTGTAACGGACGGCAAGAGACTCTGCGTGCGACAAAGCAATTTCAGCCAGCTTCGATCCATCCAAAGGTACCAGAATCTTTTTATACATCGTTTTTTCTCCATTTTAAAACACGTACAGCGTTCTATGCGTTAATCAATTTTTCCGGCCACAACGACCGCTTCATTGTTGTTAGGCTTTTTGACGAGCTGCAACTGCTTCAGACCTTTTCGGGTTAATCGAACCGATTGGTTTTCATTGGAAATCAGGATGGAGCCGTTCTCTTTTAACGACTGGATGGCCCCTTCCACCTCTTTTTCTGGAATATCATTGTAGGCAGATAGGAGGCCATCCAGAAAAATGGGTTTTTTCCCATTGGACCGAAGCCACTTATGTCCGATCCGGGAGAGTATGTTACGTCGTAAGTTCCTGAACTCCATCACATTGCATTCCCCCTATGCCTGATACCTGACGAATCTGAGCAGGCGAATCACACATGTCCACCCAAGTCGCCAGGTGCATTGTCACGGCTCTTGGCATGTTCCACCGTGGGTGTTTCGGCAGTTGAATGTTCCATCTCCTCTGCATCCAGTTTTTCCTGCTGCTCCTTCCGCAGATCTGAAACCTGGTCTTTGCATTCGCCTTCGCATTCTCCAGTGATGTCTCTTTTTGGCATGTCAGTCATTTTCATGCGCCTCCATGTTCTTAGTTGTTGATTATTAATATCCGTACACCACTCATGCCCATCATGACCGCCAGGCAAGCGCCGCATTATAATTAATCCGCTCACTGCGCCGTTGCGCTGGCGAGTGTTGATTAATATAGTGATTTTTAGCCGACAATGAAATGGGTGCAAACCCGTAGATGCCGCATAGCGTGCATGTATACGTGCTCTAAACTCGTGCCGTCGAAGCCTTGTCATAGGAGGAACCAGACTATGATGCTGGTAATCAGCCTATCCGCCGGGTTTTTCCCATACCGCTGGTTTCGATTAACCACCGGCCAAAATTGCCTGTATACTTGCAACAGGTACGTAAAATACCGGGACGACCCTATTTAAGTATTGATGACCTGCACTATAGTATTATCAGATATGGCAGTATTGATTTTAACAGAAATTACGTCGGGAGAGAGTATTGCGAAAGGAGGATACGTGCTGCATATTGGATATTTTTCATTCGATGAGCAGGATGGGCAGGATGATGATTCAAAGAATAGACATTGAACTATAAAAAGACCTATTATCGGCAGCTCTTCGCACATCTATTGGAGTTCTGATCATGCCAATAAAAAATGGTGTCCAACTAATCACCTATCCGGACAGTCTGGGACGAAATCTACCCGAACTGCACTATACACTGAAAAAATATCTTCATGACGCCATCAGCGGTATTCACCTGCTGCCCTTTTATCCTTCCTCCGCAGACAGGGGATTCTCGCCGATCACTTACGAAAAGGTCGACCCACATTTCGGATCCTGGACCGATATTGATAGAATTGGCCGGGAATACGACCTAATCATCGACTTCATGGTGAATCACATTTCAAGGCAATCGATTTATTTCCAGGACTATCTGAAAAATGGATCACGGTCACCCTATGCAGATATGTTCTTAAGCTTCGACAAACTAGCCCCCAATGGGAATGTCACCCAGGAGGACCTTGAAAAGGTTTATACACGCAAGCCAAGCCCGCCCTATATGACTATTGAGCGTGCCGACGGCACCAAAGAGAAGATATGGTCGACCTTTGATAACGAGCAAATCGACTTGGACTGGCAATCACCCGTTACCAGAAAGATCATGCGCAAATTCTTAATTCAGCTAGCCGGCGGGAACATTGGCATGATCCGCTTGGATGCATTCGCTTACACTACCATAAAGATTGGAACGCGCAGTTTTTTCTTGGAACCCGATGTTTGGGAGCTGCTTGATTGGTTAGACGACTGTGTTTCTCCCTTTCAAGTCGAGATCCTGCCGGAGGTTCACGAGCACTATTCCTATCAGATCAAAATGAGTGAAAAAGGTTACTGGGTTTACGATTTTGCCCTGCCCATGCTTGTGATTCACACGCTTTACCACCACAGCAACAAGTGCTTGATAAACTGGTTGCACATATGTCCTCGAAAACAGATCACCACTTTAGATACCCACGATGGAATTGGTATCGTTGATGTCCATGAATTGATGTCCCAGGATGAAATCCATCGCACGTTGCAAGAGTTGTACGACAAGGGTTCCAACGCCAAGCGCCACTACAATAATGCCAAATACAACAATTTAGACATATACCAGATGAACACAACCTACTACTCAGCTCTCGAATGCAATGATGATTCATACATTTGTGCGAGAATCATTCAATTTTTTGCCCCCGGCATACCCCAGGTATATTACGTGGGGTTACTGGCCGGAAAAAACGACATTGAATTGGTCGAAAAAACCAAATCCGGCCGTAACATTAACCGGCATAATTACGGGGTGGACGAAATTGATCTTGAAATGAAAAAGCCAATCGTAAAAAGGCTGATACGTCTAATGCAGTTTAGAAACAACTACCCCGCGTTCGATGGCGAGTTTCATGTAGAGGACTCTCCCGAAAATCAAGTCGTGCTAAAATGGAATAACGGTGTTTTCCACGCCAAAGCGAGAATTGACCTCGACAACTACGACAATCAAGTCGTGTATTATGATAACGAGACCCACCACAATAAAACAGTTACGTTTTGATATATAAAATAATACTGTTGAAGCATAATTGAGGACTTTTTCTTGATGCCAAACCGCCAAAACGTGTGGATTATCGATCCTTGCAAAATCTTTGGCCAACTGTTGGCCAAGATGATTCAGAAAAAATACCCGCGAGCTGATATTACCCAAATAGAGCGCCTCGATCAGGCAAACAGCTGTCTGGAAGCCGCCCCACCGAATCTCGTATTCATTGACAGTTCCATCGCTTTCGCAAGTTGTATTGCGACGATCAAAACGATCAGACGCAAGCTGCCCAAAACCCAAATTGTGGTGGTTGCGGTGGATGATTGCGAAGAATACGAGCAAGCCATCCTCAATGCCGGTGCGGACTTTTTTTTCTCAAAGAATTATTCAAGTTATCAGCGTTTGGTCGAGTTTATCGAAAAAAACAATCCAACAGCCAATACGACATAAAAATAGTAGCCACACCTTGCGCTGGGCATAATTTGGAATTTGACAGGAGGGATTATATACTATAGGGTTACACACCCTTAGCTGCTATTCTAATCTGAAATGATAGGCGTCGTATGTGAGATCTCACACATATCTGCCTTTTTCAGCCATCATCGATACATAGACCGATAAGGCCCGCAAATGGAACAAAAACAAACACTGATAATAGTCGAGGACCATCAGCTCTTTCGTGATGGTCTCAAATCGATGCTCAACAAACGTGCGGACATTCAGATTGTAGGCGAAGCTGAAGACGGTATCGAAGCTGTAAAGCTGATTCGAAAGTTAAAACCGGATATGGTCTTGCTGGATCTATCCATGCCTAAAATGGGGGGAATTTCTGTGTTGAAAGATGTCAAACGCGAATTGCCGGACACGCACATCCTCCTGTTGACCATTCATGAATCCGATCAGCATGTTCTGGAGGCCTTCGAAGCAGGCGCTGATGGCTATTGCATCAAGGATTCCAGCCGCCAGGAGTTAATGCTGGCAATCGACAGTGTTTTACAAGGGAAAACATATATCAGCCCGGGTATTTCAAATCAGGTTATGGAGGGCTTTTTATCAAGTCAGAAAAAACTGAAAAAGAAGTCACGCTGGCAGAGCGTTACGCAGCGTGAACGCGAAGTTTTAAAACTGGTGGCAGAAGGCTGCACCAACATTGAAATCGGAGAACTTCTGCACATCAGTGTCAAAACCGTTGAGAAACACCGCGCCAACCTGATCGGCAAACTCGATTTACACAATGTTGCCCAACTAACGGCCTATGCCATCCAAAAAGGTCTGGTCGAGACCCCGAAATAATCTCACACTGCCTGCCGGACAGCCGTCAGCATTGAAGCATCGGGCATGAACCTCTGAACGCGACACCGATTATGACAAAAAGGCGACAGATACCATATGATAAAAAGCGCCACCAGGAAGATGTGACAGACCAGGTGAAACCATCCTCGCTCATTAGAGAGAGAGACATCCATGCTGTTGTTTCCGAACTGAAAAGGGAAATCACCGGTCATCAGCATACCGCCACAGCACCGACCCTTTCCCGTGAACGAATAAAACAGCTTTCCAAACGAAGTCTGAGTATGTTGGAGGCAGACCGTAGAACAATTTCCAAGGAACTCCATGACAGCATCGGTACCAGCCTGGCGGCTATCAAGTTCAGTCTCGAAGAAAAGGAATCGATGCGAAAGGAGAATAACGGCCACTTGGATGAGTCCCTGGATCAGGAGATCACCTATCTTTTCAATATTATTAAAGAAACCAAACGTATTTCAGCTCATTTGCGGCCCACCACCCTGGATGATCTGGGACTGATGGCGACCATCGAATGGTACCTGCGCCAGTTCAAACAAATGTATGGAAAGATCCGCATTGAGTATACACCAGAAATCGGGGAAGGGGATATATCCGAAGATGTGAAAATTATCCTTTACCGTATCATCCAGGAAGGGCTCACTAATGCCGAGAAACACAGTCAGGCAGATATCGTCAGGTTACGCTTGCGATATAGCGAGGACCATCGTTCCATCTGTCTCAAAATTGAAGACAACGGTCTTGGTTTCGATGTTGCCGAGGTATTATCTGATAAGGATCCGCTCAGCGGTTACGGCCTCTTTGCCATGCAGGAACGCTGCCAAATATACGGCGGTAGCTTCCATATCGACTCTGAACCAGGTCAGGGAACCGTAGTCACTGCCATTCTTCCTGCCTGATGCCTGCATGGGGTCTTTTACATCTTAACCTTTCCGTACTGATTCGGAAAACATGCTGACCCTCCTTAAGGACCGATACGTAAGCTTAAGCCCGTTTCAGGACGACTTAAAAGCGGAGGGACAGACACGTCAACCCGCCGTCCATCTTGCGGACTTCACTCACATCCAGCACGTGGAGGGGGATGCCCAAAGATTCGAGTTTGGCCTGCGTTCGCGGAAAGCCCTGGGGCACGATCAGATGCCCGTTGATCAACAGGCTGTTGCCCGCGTACGATTCATCCGGATCGAGCAGAATTTTCTCATACGCGGCAAACGCATCCATACGGGCGAACGTCTCCGTCAGGAGAAGCGTGTTGGGGCCAACGATGTTCACGCCCGACTTGAGGTGCAGGCCGTCGCCCACCGACACCGGCATCCAGGTGTTGCCGTAGCGGCTCAGAACGCCGCCCAGCTGTTCCGCCCCGGAACGGTTGGTTCTTTCCGAAATGCCGATAAAAAAGTGCGAGCCTACCATGAGTACATCTCCGCCGTCCAGAGTCCCGGGAGGCTCGATCCGTGCGAGGGTGCGATAACCCGCGAGCGCCGCTTCGACGGTCTTTTCTTCACCCTGCCGGGCCGGCGCTCCGGGGTTGGTGATCACGGCGATGTCGGGAGTCACCACCGCGGTATCCTCTACGAAGTGGGCGTCCGGAAACCCGGTTTCAGGCGGCAGGACGGTGACCGCCAGGCCCAATTCCCTCAGCATGCGTACGTAGGCATCGTGCTGGGTATTCATCAGATCGAAGTCCGGCCTGCCCAGGTCCGATGTTGTCAGGCCGTCTGCGAAATTGGGGCCGGGCTTTCTGACGATGGCACGCGTGAATTCGGTTTTCATAATTGTAAAAAAAAGGTGGATTTTGTATTTCTAAAAGCGATAGGCTCTCGACCGTTGTTTTTTAACTTTGCCCAATAAGGACCCCATGACGCATGAACTCACAGCTACCCTATTTCGCTCTGGCCATCGCAGCAGGATTCTGTCTGCCAACGCAGGCGGGCATCAACTCCCGGCTTAACCTCTGGACCCAATCCCCGATTCTGGCGGCAGCCATTTCCTTTGCCGTTGGAACGGCCGCCCTTGTCATCTACGCCGTCGTATTGCGCGTGCCCGTACCCAGCCTCTCCGGTGCGGGCCAACACCCATGGTGGGTCTGGTCGGGTGGATTTCTGGGCGCTTTTCTGGTCGCTGCCACGGTTGTCCTGGCCCCCCGGTTGAGTGCCGGCACCATGGTTGCGCTGATCATAGCCGGCCAGATGTTGACCTCCATCGTGCTCGATCATTTCGGATTGGTAGGCTACCCCGTCCACGCGGTAAACGGCCTGCGGATCGTGGGGGTCGCCCTGCTGGTGGGAGGCGTGGTGCTGATCAGTACGAACTAAAACATCCACCCAGCCGAAAACGGCTGGGTGGATTCGGTTTTAGAAGCCTTCAAAGGGCTCGCGTTTCACGAAACGGCCGCGGCCGACCTCGCCGACGAACGCCACACGATCGTTCTGCCACTCGGCAACCTTTTTTCCCCGGGAATAGACGATAGAGGGCATTCCGGTCATCTCCATTCCCTCATAGGGGGTGTAGTCCACATTCTGATGCAGCTTCTCCTGGGTTATGGTGAACTTCTGCTCCGGGTCGAAAACCACCAGATCGGCATCCTTGCCCACCTTTATCTCCCCCTTGTCCTTGAGGCCGAACATGCGCGCCGTCCCGGTGGAGACGAGGTCCACCATGCGTTCGAGGCTGATGCGCCCCTTGACTACACCCTCCGAATGCATGAGCATCAGCAGGGTCTCGATTCCCGGCGCACCATTGGGTATTTTTTTGTAGTCGTCCTTGCCGAACATGTCCTTCTTCCCTTTAAAATCAAAGGGGCAGTGATCCGTCGCCACCACCTGCAGGTCCCCGCTGTTCAAACCGCCCCACAGGGCCTCGAGGCTTTCGGTGGTCCTGAGCGGCGGTGACATCACGTATTTGGCGCCGGCAAAGTCGGGCTCCTTGTAGCGCTCTTCATCCATCAGAAGGTACTGCGGACAGGTTTCCGCAAACACATCGACGCCCCTGTCGCGGGCTTCCCGCACCTTGGCAAGGCCCTCTTTGGAGGACAGGTGGACGATGTAAATGCGCGACCCTGTCAGTTCCACCATTTTTGCGGCCCTGGCGATGGCCTCTTCTTCGGCGATGTTGGGCCGGCTGACGGCATGGTAATAGGGGGCCAGTTTGCCCTCTTTTTCCAGAACCTCGTTCATGTGCTGGATGATGTAAACGTTCTCGGCGTGGACCTGTACCAGGCCGCCGTATTTTTTGGTTTCCTCCAGCAACTTGATCATGGTGGCATCATCCACCCTGAAATCATACACCATGAATATCTTGAAACTGGGCGTCCCGTAATCCAGCACCGCTTTTTTCACCTCGGCAATCACTTCCGGTCGGGGATCCATGACCGCCGGGTGCAAAGAGTAGTCCACGGCGACCTTTCCCGCCGCCCAGGACTGTTTTCTCTCGATGGCCTCGAGCAGGGATTCCCCCTTCTGCTGGAGGTCGAAGTCCACCACCGTGGTCACACCGCCACAGGCCGCCGCAACGGTTCCGGTTTCATAATCATCCTGGGCGCTGGTGCCCATGAACGGCATGGAAATGTGAGTGTGGGGATCGATGGCCCCCGGCAAAACATATTTTCCCGATGCATCCACCACTTCGTCCGCGGGTTGATCGAGGTCCTTGCCGATGGTTTTGATCTTGTCACCTTCGGCATAAACATCGGCGACATAACGCCCGGTAGAGGTTACGATGGTACCTCCTTTAACAAGTACACTCATTGGGTCCCTCCTTGGTAAAAGGTTCTAGCGTTATCTCACTCTCCAGGCTCTTGTCCATCACCTGGGTTTCCTTGCGGCGCCACGTTGCGGGCATCTCCTTGAAAGTGATCAGTCCCGGCACCGGACACACGAAGCTGCAAATCATGCAACTGAGGCACTTGTCTTCGATCAAGGTCGGCCGGCGCTGCGCGGCATCCCACTCGAGGGCCTGGCCGGCGGCATCGTTGCAAACGATGTAGCATTGCCCGCAGCCAATGCACTTTTCGAGATCGTACTGGGTAATGCCCTGGCGCGCCAGGTCGAAATGATCCGTGGTTTTCAGGTTCGGCAGCGCCTTGCCCACCAACTCGCTGACCTTGCCGACCCCTCGCTGGGCCATGAAGTCGGACAATCCCTCGATCATATCCTCGACAATCCTGTACCCGTAGTGCATGATCCCGGTGGTCACCTGGATCGTCGACGCCCCCAGCAGGATGTATTCCAGAGCGTCTATCCAGGTTTCGATGCCGCCGATTCCGGAAAGCGGCAGGGCCAGGTCCATGCACTGGGCCATGTCGGCGATGAAATGCAGACCGATGGGCTTGATGGCCGGGCCGGAGGTGCCGCTGACGGCGCCGATACCGAAAATATTGGGCTTGGGGACCAGGTCATCCAGGCCGATTTCGGAAATGCCGCTCACCGTGTTGATGGCCGATATGGCGTCGGCCCCGCCGTTTTTGGCGTGCAGGGCGGGCTCCTTCATGTCGGTGATGTTGGGCGTCATCTTGGCGATGACCGGTATGGAAACGGTGTTCTTGACCGTTGTCGTGAATTTTTCAATCAGGTCGAACGCCTGGCCCACGTGGTGGCCGCTTCCCTCGATGCACATGTGGGGGCATGAAAAATTGAGCTCCAGCATGTCGGCGCCGTTGTCCTCGGCCACTTTGGCCAGATAGGCCCACTCGTCGTTGGAAAAACCCATGATGCTGGAAATGAGCACATGATCCGGATAGTGTTTTTTCAGGTAAAGAAAGTCCGCCAGGTTGTCCTTCAGCGGCCGGTCGGATATCTGCTCGACGTTCTGAACCCCCACCACTCTTTTGGCCCCGTAGTGAAAAGCGTTCATTCTCGGAGAGGGGTGGATGATGGGCAGACGATCCGAATTCAAGGTTTTGAAGACCACCCCGGCCCAGCCGGCTTCAAACGACCGTGCCACCATCTCGGCGCTGTTGGACACCGGAGACGAGGAAAGCAGAAACGGATTTTTAAAGGTTTTTCCGCAAAATTCGATGGAAAGATCTATGGATTGATTGGACATGCTATCTCCTCCTATTTACTGAAAACCCCATCATGTTTGCACAGGATTTTTTCTCCGCTTTCATTTGCATGGATATATTGAGTCATTTGAAATTATTTAGAATTTAGATATTGGAATTTCCAATTTTTCCCGGGTTGGGATTTAGCTTTTTATATTTTTCCCACCTAAATTGAGGTCTCGTTCAAGTAAGCGCTAATGGACCTTGCCGCCACCTTTCCGTCCTGGACGGCTTTGACCACCAGGGCGGGCCCCCTGACGATGTCGCCGCCGGCAAAGATACCCGCCACCGAGGTCTTGCCGGTACCGGCATCGACCCGGATCAACTTTTTAGCGTCCAAATCGACGTTGGGGTACCAAGCCGGTGAGGCTTCGTCGGCCTTGTTGCCGATCGCTTCGATGACCAGGTCGGCCGCCAGGACCCATTCGGATCCCTCGATGTTGACCGGTGCCCGCCGCCCGGACGCGTCCGCTTCCCCCAGGGCCGTGCGGACGAGTTTGAGGCCTGTAACGCGTCCGTTGTCGTCCGCCACGATATCCACGGGCTGGTTCAACAGCAGAAAGTGAACGCCTTCCTGAAGCGCATCCATCTTTTCATCCTCTTCGGCCGGCATCTGGGTATAGGAGCGCCGGTAAACGAGATAAACATCCCTGGCGCCCAGCCGGATGGCCGATCCCACACAGTCCATGGCCACGGAGCCGCCGCCGACCACCGCCACGGTCTTGTTTTCGATTTTGCGGGCGTATGCATCGATGCTCCCGTCGCGCAGCCCTTGGAGGTAGGCCACCGAACTGTATAGGCCCTCCACATCCGCACCGCCGTCTTTGAGACGCACGGCATCCCACAAACCCGGTGCCAGGAAAACGGCCCGGTAGCCTTTCTCGAGAAGGTCTTCAGCCCCGTTCTCCGCATCTATCGGAGCCGAGCACTTGAACTCGACGCCCAGTTTTTTAATGTCCTCCATCTCGCCGGCCAGGAAATCCATGTCAAACCGGTAGGATACCACCCCGTAGCGCAGGACGCCCCCCGGCTCCGGGCGCGCTTCGAAAACCGTGACCGGGTAGCCTTCTTTGGCCAGTTCGGCGGCGCAACTCAGCCCAGCCGGACCCGACCCTACGACCGCCACTTTTTCCGGTCGCGCGTCCCCCTTTTCGAGCACGGTGATACCCGTATTCCGGGCATGCTCGATCAGGAAGCGTTGAATTTTGCCGATGGCGATGGGCTTCCCGATACCTGTCGCGCTGCACTCCTTTTCACACAGCTCGGCGGTCGGGCATAATACCCCACAGGCCCCTCCCAAAACATTGTTGGTTTTTACGGTGCGGACAGCACCAACCACATTGCGGAATCGCAGCTTCCTGATGAAAGTTGCCGGATCGGTTTCCGCGGGGCATCCCTTGGAACACGGTGCGTCATGGCATAGCAGACAGCGGTCTGCCTCGGCGATGGCCTGCCCCAGGTCGAACCCTTCTTTCATTTTGCTGAACTTTTCCAGGTAACTCACAGGCTCCCTCCTTGTCTCTGTCTCTTTAGAGATCTACTGAATTCTTTGCCTGATGCAACGGTTACGCATCACGCCCCCCGCTTGTCGCTACAAGGGCAATTTAAGCCTGAATAAAAAAAGTAATTATAATTCAATCTCTTTGGGATGACAATAAAAAAATTTAATCTATCACTGATCGGGGTGAACGTTCACGACGCTGCCCAGACCCCACCGCAGGGTGTGGACAGGCGTCCAAGGCAATCGGTTTTTTTTATTGTCGCCCTGCCCCTAAAAAACCTTGACGACCGCTCGATTCCTAGGTTACAAAACGGACAAATTATAGCTACATATAGGTGATCATCCGTCATGCAGGGGCTCGGAGCTTCCCGCAGGCGGCATGCTTCAAAGACACCACGTCTCCGATCGTTTATGTTCCAATCACAAAGACAGCTAGCGGCAGGCTTTCTCGATATAGGACAAACCTATTCGGATGGCTGACCGCAGGCTGAAAACCAACACATTACGACCATGAAAGGGGTTCGTCATGTCAAGAATCGTCAAATGCGCCCACATCCAAGCCTCCAACGCCAAACACGATGGCAGCCCTGCGGACATCAAGGCGGCCATGATCGAAAAACACATCCCGCTTATCGAGGAAGCCGGTGAGAAAGGGGTCAACATCCTCTGCCTGCAGGAAATATTCTACGGCCCCTATTTCTGCGCCGAACAGGACACCAAGTGGTATGCCACGGCCGAAACGGTTCCCGGGCCCACCACCGACAGGTTGGCCGAATATGCCAAAACGTACAACATGGTGATGGTCATTCCGGTATACGAAATGGCCTTGGATGGCGTGTACTACAATACCGCCGCCGTAGTGGATGCCGACGGTAAATACCTGGGCAAGTTCAGGAAGGTTCAGATACCGCACACCTGGCCCGGCTTCTGGGAAAAGTTCTATTTCAAGCCCGGCAACCTCGGATTCCCGGTGTTTCAGACCGCTTACGCTAAAATCGGCATATTCATCTGCTATGACCGCCATTTTCCCGAATGCGCCCGTGTCCTGGCCCTCAACGGCGCTGAAATCCTGTTTAACCCCTCGGCGACCACCGCGGGAAAATCCCAGTACCTCTGGGAACTGGAGCAACCGGCCCAAGCCGTGGCCAACGGGGTCTTTATCGGTGCCAACAATCGGGTCGGGCTTGAAAAACCATGGGAATTCGGCCGCTTTTACGGCTCCAGCTACTTTGTCGACCCGCGCGGCGAGATTATGGTCAGAGGCAGCGAGGACAAGGACGAGGTGGTGATCGCGGATCTGGATCTGGAGTTGATTCGCGAAGTCAGGGACGGATGGCAATTCTTCCGGGACCGACGGCCGGAAATGTACACGGAAATCTGTCAGCAATTGCCATAATAACATCGCTGTGCACTGTCATGAAACGCGGCTGCGCCGCTACCTCGACAAGCATCGTGAGCAGCCTGAAAACACCTGCTTCGGCAAGCGATCAAGATCTGATATGTTATATCCAAATAATCCCGTGTGCGGGACAACCATGGAAGGAGGAAAGGAGAACCTATGAGCGAAGAACAGAAGGAACACAAACACTGGATCGTTTACCCTATCGGGAGCAAGCCCAAATGGGGCCTCGCCATACTACTGGGTATCCAGCAGTACCTGACCATGTTCGGGGCGACCGTACTGATCCCCTTCATCGTCGGCGGCGCTATGGGGCTGCCCCCCCATCAACTGGCGTTGTTGATCTCCACCATCTTTTTTACCTCGGGATTGTGCACCCTCATTCAGCAGTCCCCCCTCGGCAACAAGCTGCCGGTTATTCAGGGCGGGACGTTTTCTTTTTTAGGGCCCACATTCGCGATACTCGGCCTGTGCACCGCCGAATTGGCTACCAGTGCAGGCATCCCCTTGTGGCAGTTGAAAATCCAGATGGTTGCCGGCGCCATCATGATCGCATCCGTGGTTGAAATCGTGCTGGGCTACACGGGCATTATGGGCCAGGTGCGCAAGCTGATCAGCCCCATCGTCATCGGCCCCACCATCGCCATGATCGGTCTGGCGCTTTTCGGTATCGGCGCCCCCTGGATGGCCACCAACTGGGTCATCTCTCTCGTCACCTTGATCTCCCTGATTCTCTACTCGCAGGTGTTTTCCCAGAAATCGAGAGTGTTCATGCTGTTTCCGGTGCTGCTGGCCATTGCCACGGGCTGGATCCTCTCGCTTCTGGGAACCATCACCGGCCTGATTCCAGACGGCAACGCCGCCAACCTGACCGGCAAGCTCGGCTTGATCGGTTCGGCATCCTGGATCAGCTTCATGCCCATGATGCCGTTCAAGTGGGGTTTCCCGAACTTCGGCAGTTCCGTGCTGTGGGCCGGCGTTTTCGGCATGCTGGCCGGTTACCTGGCCTCCATGATCGAATCCATCGGCGACTACTACGCCTGCGCCCGCATCTCCGAAGCCCCCGTGCCCACGGGCAATATGATTTCCAGGGGCCTGGGCGCCGAGGGCCTGGGCTGCCTGGTGGCCGGGATCATGCAGACGGCCAACGGCACGACCACCTACTCCGAGAACATCGGCTCCATCGGCCTGACCAAGGTCGCCAGCCGGCGCGTGGTGCGCTGCGGGGCGGCCGTCATGCTGATCATTCCGATCATCGGCAAATTCGGGGCCGTTTTGGCCACGTTGCCCATGCCGGTTGTCGGGGCCATGTTCGTGGGCCTCTTCGGTATGATCGCCTCGGTGGGTCTTTCCAACCTGCAGATCGTCAACCTGAACAACTCACGGAACCTGTTCATCATCGGCCTCAGCTTCTTTGCCGGCCTCAGCGTCCCCTTCTGGTTCACCGCCCATGTTGATGCGGGAACGGGTCAGATCGTCAGCGGCGCTCTCGCATGGGGGACCCCGGGCAGCTTCATCAACGTCATCGGCAACATCATCCAGGCCATCATAAGCACGGGTATGGCCGTTACCGCCATCATCGGCATTATCCTGGACAACCTGCTTCCCGGCGCCACCCGCGCCGAAAGAGGCCTGGAAATCTGGGAGAGCGAAGCCTCCGATGAAGCCTGGGAAGAGGCCGAGGCCCAGTGGGCCGCCATGAAAGAAGGCGAGATGAGGCCCATCTAAACCTAAAAGAACGGCGTTCTTTTGGTGCCCGCGGCTTCGCCGCTGTTGGAGCCTATACGGAGGGCAGACCCTTTCGGCCTGCCCTCCGTTCGTTATTTCATTCCACGCCTCACGACGATACGCTCGATGCCGTTTATGAAATTTGTATACACATTACTGATCGCCTTCGGCCTCGTGGCCATGTATGCCATTCTGAATGCCGGCAACCCCGACAGCCTGCTCAGATCGTTGTTTCCCGATCCGTCCTGGGACGTCACCGTCGCCATGGTATCTTCGCTGATCGTTTTCGTGCTCGGCTTCGTGGTGTTCTTCAACCGTGACAGCGAAGGATTTCGCAATCTGATCGAATTGAACGGGGAGCGCATTCGGGAGATGCGCGCCGCGGGGCACTCCGATGAAGAGATTGCCGATTCGATCCTGGAGGCCATGGGCAGCCGCGGCGGCTACCGCCACAAGCTGACGCGCAAGAAGCTGGTGGTGTACTTGGCTCAGTATACGTAAATAAGGTAACCACTGGTCATCATGCAAAATCTCTACGCCAATCAGCAATGGGTCTACATCGCCCTTATCTTTTTCGGCATCATCGGCTATATCGCCTTCATCCGCTGGCGCGACCGCCAGTGGATCGAAAAGCGGTTCGGTCATGCCAAAATTCTGGCCATGAGTTTCGGAGTGAACTATTTCGGCCGCGAGGCCGAACCGGGAAAGCCGGGGAAAAGCAGCGGGTTCCTGCTGCTCCTCGAAGACCGGCTGTTTTACCGCAGCCGGACCGCCCGGCTGGAACTGGAAATTATCGGGCAAAACATCGCCCGCGTGTACCCGGACAGCAGCATCAAAGGCGTCGAGCTGCATCAGTCCGTCATGAAAATCGACTTCATCAACGAAAACCGCGACCGGGACAGCGTCGCCTTCAAAGTTCCTTACCCGCCCCAGTGGATCCGTGCCATAGAAAACAATCTGTTGAAAAATACGCCCCCCCCGCAAGATTAAACGAAATCCGACGTAAGGCGTAAGCAGTGAATCGTTAGACGTTAGACGTGAAGCGTGAGGCTGTGAAACGGGCACTGCGCCTTGTGCCTTATGAAACATCGGTTTTAGATAAAGATAATTATCTTTTAATATCAATATGTTGAATAAATAAATCTAAATATCATAATATTTATAATATTTGTTTTATACAAATATTTCTCACATTCCGGTTGACAAAGGATTTTGGATACCTTATTGAGCGGATAAAAGACACTTGATCGGGTCTTCATCCTAGTGTCCAAGCCCTTGTGAGGCATCATGTTTAAAACAGCGCGAACCAGCACGGTGACCCAAAAAATTATCGGACAAATCCGCACGGCAATTTTAAAGGGCCGGCTCAAACCCGGCGACGTTCTGCCGCCGGAAAAGGCACTGGTGGAGCAGTTCGGCGTGAGCAAGCAGACCCTCAGGGAATCGTTGCGGGCCCTGGAACACATGGGCCTGATCGATGTCCGCAAAGGCATCGGCGGCGGTGCCCACATCGTTGAAGTCGACATCGAGGTCACCAAGCAAAGTCTGGCCAATTTCCTCTATTTCAAAGACCTCACCATCGAGAACCTGTCCGAACTGCGTAAACTGATCGAGCCGCACGCTGCCAGACGGGCTGCCGAAACCATGCCCGAAGAGGGCCTTCGCATTCTCGGCGGACTCAACGCCAGGGCCTGGGAAAACCTCGATAAAAAATTCATGCAGGAGATGAGTCGCAACGAAATCGACTTTCACCGGGTGATTGCCCAGACAACCAACAACCCCATTCTGGTCCTCCTGCTCGACTTTGTCGAAGATCTGCTGGAAGATTTCAAAAAAGTTCTCAAACCCGATATGGATTTTTCCAAATCCGTGCTGGACGCCCACGAAAGAATATACGCGGCCATTTCTGACAAGGATAGCGAAAGAGCCGCCGCCGAGATGTATCGCCATGTACAGGAGGTCGAAGATCATCTGGCCAAACTGAAAGAGGGCATCGACTTGTGGCAGGCATGTCTCAAACAAGCCTAAATTTTCATTTAGAAAACCTAATTTTAAAACAGGAGGGACGACATGAGCTTACCAGTGATTAAAAACTACATTAACGATGAATGGGTCGATTCGAACACCACGACATTCGGTGATGTTTGGAACCCGGCCAAGGGTGAAAAAATCGCCCAGGTGCCCTATGGAACCAGGGAAGACGTGGATGCGGCCGTCAAAGCGGCCAGGGCGGCTTTCCCGGAATGGCGAGCCACGCCACCGCTTACCAGGGCCCGCTACCTGTTCCGCCTCAAGGACGCGTTTGAGGAAAACTTCGAAGAAATTGCCAGAGTACTCACCACCGAACAGGGCAAAGCGATCGACGAATCCCGCGGAGAGGTCCGCCGCATGATCGAGAACGTGGAACACGCCACCGGTGTCACCACCCTGATGTGCGGTTACACGCTGGAAGATATCGCCAAGGACATCGACTGCTACGGGCATCGCCAGCCCATGGGGGTTTTTGCGGCCATCGTGCCCTACAACTTCCCCGGCATGGTCGCCTGGTGGTTCCTGCCCTACGCTCTGGTCACCGGTAACACCTTCATTGTCAAACCCTCCGAGCAGGTGCCCATGACGCAGACCAAAATATTTGAAATCGTGGAAGAGGTGGGTTTCCCGGAAGGTGTTGTCAACATGGTCCACGGATCACGCGACGTGGTCAACGCGCTTCTGGACCATCCGGATATCGAAGGCATCTCCTTTGTCGGCTCGACCCCCACGGCCAAATACATATACCAGCGCTGCGGCGAAACCGGTAAACGCGTGCAGGCTCTCGGCGGCGCCAAGAACATCGTGGCCATCATGCCGGATGCCGACTTGAATGCCGGTATGCCTTCCCTGACCACATCGTTTTACGGTTGTGCCGGCCAGCGCTGCCTTTCCGGTTCGATTCTCGCACCGGTAGGGGATATCGCGGATAAACTCAAGGAACAATTCGTGGCCGCCGTCAAGGAGATCAAGGTGGGCGACGGGCTGGATGAACAAACCTTCATGGGCCCCGTGATCAGTGCCGCCCACAAGGAAAGGGTGCTGGGGTACATTGAAAAAGGCATCGCAGAAGGCGCCGAGCTTGTGCTTGACGGCCGCAACTATGAAGTCGACGGCTACCCCAACGGCTTCTTTGTCGGCCCCACCATATTCGATAACGTCACCCCGGATATGACCATCGCCAAAGAAGAAATTTTCGGACCCGTCGTGAGCATCGTCCGCACCAAAAACCTGGACGAGGTCATCGAACTGATCAACACCCGCGGCTATGCCAACGCCGCCTGCATCTATACGAATAGCGGGCCAGCGGCGCGTGAATTCAAGTATCGGGTCAAACCGAGCATGGTCGGCATCAACATCGGTATCGCCGCCCCCATGAGTTTCTTCCCCTTCGGCGGCTCCGGCAACTCCATGTTCGGCGACACCAAGGGTCATGGACAGGAAATATTCAACTTCTTCACCGACACGAAAGTGGTCATACAGCGTTGGTTCTAATCCATTAGAAACAGTGGCGGGCCCCACCACCGTGCAGCATGGTGGGGCCACCGCCGCCGGAACGCCTTAAATGAATTGTTTCCACCCAAGTTGAGCGTTTCAAATTAGGTTAACGTATGAGGAGAATGACATGCCGCTTATCAATTTCGGGAGTATTTTAAGCTTTGCAGAAGAGCTGGAAAAGCAGGACGAGGACTTTTATGCCGCCGTGGCGGCCAATCCCGCCTTTTCCGATCAAAAGGACCTCTTCGAACAATTTTTAAAAGATGCCCGCAAAAACATCAAAACCGTGCAGCGCACCCGGCGCGAAAACGTCACCGAAATGATCCTGGAAAAGATCAACGACTTCACCCGGGCGCCCTATTGCGAAGAGGTCGACCCGGCGGAAGCTGAAAGTATCGGGGACATCCTCGACTCCGCCCGCTGCCTCGAAAAGAGGGCGGAACGCTACTACACTGATGCCGCCGTTAAAATCAAGGCGCTGTCCGAAGTGTCACGGGCATTGAAAACCATCGGTAAAAAGCATACCGCCCACTTGAGAAAACTGGATACCCTATAGAACAGGAGGATCGTGCCATGAGCGATATGGAAAACAGGGTCAAGGAGATGGCCGCCCACAGTTTCGGTACCTGGAACTGGCAGAAAAACTGGAAGGCGCCCCTGCTCATCGACGACGCCGAAGGCGTCTACATTGTCGACAAGAACGGCAAACGCTACATCGATTTCTCTTCCCAATTGATGTGCTCCAATCTGGGTCACAAAAACCAGGCTATCATCAGCGCCATCAAAAAACAGGCCGATAAGCTGCCCTATGTGGCCCCGGGTTTTACCACGGAGGTCGCCGTGGAAGCCATCGAGGCGTTGAGAACGGTGATGCCCGCCGGCCTGGATAAATTCTTTTTTTCGACCAGCGGCACGGAGGCCAATGACGGCGCCCTGGTAATCACCCGTCAGTCCAAGGCACCGTCTTTCAAGGTGATCTCGCGCTATCACTCCTACCACGGGGCAACGCCTGCAGGCATGGCCCTTACCGGTGACCCGCGCAGATGGCCGGTGGAAAGGGTGCGTTACACGGTGGACGGCGTCTGCTTCGCCCCCGACTGCTACTGCTACCGCTGCCCCTTCGGTCAGACCTACCCCGACTGCAAGGTCCAATGCGCCCGCTACCTGGACTACATGATCAAGGAGGAGGGCAATGTCGCCGCCGTGTTCGTCGAACCGGTCGTGGGCACCAACGGCCGCCTGGTTCCGCCCCCCGAGTACTTCCCCATTCTGCGCAAGATCTGCGATGAAAACGACGTACTGCTCATAGCGGATGAAGTCATGACCGGCTGGTACAGGACAGGCCCGGCCTTTGCCATGCAGAACTGGGACGTTCTCCCGGACATCATGACCACGGCCAAGGGGTGCACCTCCGCCTACATGCCGCTAGGCATCACCGCAACCACCAAGTCAGTGGCCGATTTCTTTGAAGACGAATTCTTCTGCCACGGACACACCTACGCATTCCACGCGATGTCGCTTTCCGCGGTCAAACCGGCCGTGGCAGAGTACAAGAAGCTTTTGGATACGGGGTTGCCCCAAAAAGTCGGCCCTTACTTGAAGGAAAGACTGTTCGAATTGGGTGAAAAGCATCCCTGCGTAGGCGATGTACGGGGACTGGGCCATTTCTACGCCCTCGAAATCGTAAAAAACCGGGAAACCAGGGAGCCCTTCGACGTCAAGGCCGACAAGCTCAGCGGCAAACCACTGATGGCGGGAAAAATCGCCGGTGAAGCCATGCAAAACGGCTTATACATCGCTGCCTGGTATGACACCCTGACCATAGCGCCGCCCCTGATCATCAGCGAAGCCGAAGTCGACGACGCCATCGCCATCCTCGACCGGGCTCTCGCCGTCGGCGACCGGGACGCTGCGGACACGGCTGTGCCGGTATCACGGTCAACCGAGTATTAGGTCTTTCAACCCGGAGTGAATCAGGTGTTCGCTCCGGGCCGTTTTCATCCATGCAGATGAATTAAAGGGTCCAAGGGGTCCAGGGTTTCATGGGACAGCTCATAGCTGATAGTACTTAGCTCATAGTCCGCTATCAGCTATGAGCTATGACCTGTAAGCTGATTTTTTCGCGACCCCTTGGCCCCCTGAATCCTCAAATTTTTTTTTAGGAGGCCGGAAAGCGTGGCGCTGGACATCGGTACATTCATCAAGGATTTCGATGCGCGTTTCAAACTGTTTCACGAGCTCATGGCCAACAAGGTCCGGGACGTCCTGCTGGTTTCGACGCCCTACGATGCCTGGATCATGGAAGAGGATGTCCGGCTTTCGGAGAGAATCATCCACGAATACAGGGGCCTGAACCTCAGCAACCCGCCTCGGCTCACCTGGGTGTCTATGGCGGACGAAGCGCTGAAGGCCCTGGATGAAAAAAAGTTCGACATGGTGATCACCATGCCGCGGGTGGCCGACATGGACTGCCTTGCCCTCGCCAAGCAAATCAAGCAGAGGGACCCCAGTCTGCCGGTCGTCCTTTTCGCCCACAGCGCCATCACCTCGGTGGAATTCTACCCCGGCGACACCAAACCGGAGGGGGTCGACCGGGCCTTTGTCTGGTCCGGCAACACCGACATTCTCGTGGCCTTGATCAAAAGTGCCGAGGACCGGTTGAATGTCGAACGCGACACCCAGTCGGCAGGCATCCGGGTGATCCTGTTTGTGGAAGACTCCCCCCTTTACGTCTCGTCCCTGCTCCCCATCCTGTATCGGGAACTCGTGAGTCAAACCCAGGCGGTTATGGAAGAGGGCCTGAACGAGGAGCATCGACTCCTTGCCATGCGTGCTCGTCCCAAGATTCTGATTGCCGAAAACTACGATGAAGCCATCGAGATATACGAAAAGTACAAACCCTATATCATCGGCGTCATCTCGGACGTGCGTTTTCCCAAGAACGGACATCTGTGTGCCGATGCGGGGGTGCAACTGCTTTCCAAAATAAAAGACGACCGTTGGGATATACCGCTGCTGCTCACCAGCTCGGAACCTTTAAATGCAAAAAAAGCAAAACCCATTCCCGCTTTTTTTGTGGACAAAAACTCACCGGCCCTGCACGCCGAGGTTCACAATTTCTTCATCGACCACCTCGGGTTCGGTGATTTCATCTTCCGTGACAAAAACGGCCGGGAAATAGACCGGGCCTCCAATCTCAGGACCCTGGAAAAAAAGATTCAGGCCATTCCAGATGAGTCCTTCCTGATGCATGCCAGCAGAAACGACTTCTCACGCTGGCTGTTCGCACGTACGGAAATTGTACTGGCGTCTAAGCTGCGTCCGGCCACTTTTGACGATTTTTCAAATGACCCCCGCGACATGCGCGAGTGGCTTGTTTCCACCATTCGCGAACGCCGCAGCAGGCGCCAAAAAGGCATTATCGTCAATTTCGAAGCCCACGACTTCGATCTCGAAACCGAATTCTTTAAAGTGGGCAAAGGCTCCCTCGGAGGGAAGGCCAGAGGCCTGGCCTTTGCCTCCAGCCTGTTGCAGCACAAGACCGACCTGCATGCCAGGCATCCGGAAGCCCGCATCATCGTCCCCCAATCACTGGTTGTGACGACCGAGGGCTTCGATGCTTTCATCGAGAACAACAAGCTGATCAACCTGGCCAACAGCGACATACCGGATGAAAAAATAGCTCAGATTTTCCTCGATGCCGACATACCCGGATGGATAAAAGAGGACCTGATCGCCTACATGAAAAAGGTGGACTACCCAATTGCCATCCGTTCTTCGAGCCTGCTGGAGGATGCCCAGTTCAGGGCCTATGCCGGCCTCTATCGGACCTACATGCTGCCAAACGACTGCGCGGATTTCAGCATGCGACTCGAGCACCTGCTGACCGCCATCAAACTCGTGTATGCCTCCACCTACTTTCACGGGCCGAAATCCTTTTCACAACGGGTGGGGCACCGAACCGAAGAGGAGAAAATGGCCGTCATCATTCAGAAGATGGTGGGCAGAAACTACGACGGCCATTTTTACCCTGCCATTTCGGGAGTGGCCCAGTCCCACAACTACTACCCCTTTTCGCACATGAAGCCGGAGCAAGGCATTGCCACCATTGCCATCGGCCTGGGGAAAATGGTTGTGGAGGGCGAAAAAACCCTGCGGTTTTCCCCCCGCTACCCTCAACTGCTGCCACAGCGCTCGACCGTGGAGGATATCCTGGAAAATTCCCAGCGTTTTTTCTACTCGCTGAGACTGAACAACGACTGCCCCCTTCTGGGCATCAACGACAGTCAGAATCTGGAGAAAAGGGAAATTTCGGATGCCGAAAAGGAGCCGGCGGTGGCCATGCAATCATCCACCTACATCCCGGCCGAACACCGCATCCGGGACACCGTACACGTTCCCGGACACCGGGTGGTGACCTTCGCCCAAACACTCAAGTACAACGCTTTCCCCCTGGCAGATATCCTTTCCGAATTTCTATCCATCGGCGAAGAGGGCATGGGCTGCCCCGTAGAGCTGGAATTCTCTGTCAACCTCAGTCAGGGGGACGACGGCAAACCGGAGTTTGCCGTTCTCCAGCTCAGGCCCATGACCGCCCGGGCGGAACTGGAAACCGTAGACATTCATGAGGAAGAACGCAAGAAGGCCTTCTGTATTTCGCACAAAGCCCTGGGAAATGCCGTAAATAAAGAGATCACGGATGTGGTCTATGTCAAACCGGATGTTTTCGACCCCGCCAATACGATCGCGATCGCACGAGAGATCGGTGAAATGAACAAAATCCTTTTGCAAAAGAAAAGGAAGTATCTGCTTGTCGGACCCGGGCGGTGGGGCTCCGCGGATCAATGGCTGGGAATACCGGTTGGATGGGCCGACATCAGTGGTGTCGGCGCCATTGTCGAAACCACTTCCGATCTGATCAAGGCCGAACCATCCCAGGGATCGCACTTTTTTCACAACATTACTACCATGGGCATAAACTACATCAACATCACCCATGCAACCGACGATTTTTTTGATTGGGAGTGGCTGGCTGCCGTCCCGATCAGGCATGCCCTGAAGCATGTTGCCCACGTAAAGCTTGACCAGGCCATGACGATTAAAGTCGATGGCAGGAAATCGTGCTGTGTCATCTACGTGTGAATGCGGCTGTCATTCCGGGAGGAGGGATAGCAATAAACGAAAAATCATTTCAATCAAAGTGGAGGAATGGCGTGTGGGAGTGATGGTTGGCTGAATGTAAAAATCCCGTTCTGCCACCGTTGGTGCATTCCAGCACGCCGATGCACCAATACGCCAGTACACCAATTTCATTAGCTATGGAGGGAAACACCATGTCCGACATTGTACAGCTCGTAAAAACCAGGGACCCGGACCAGCCTGAGTTTCACCAGGCCGTAACCGAGGTCATGGAATCGATCGAACCGGTCATCGAACGCAACCCCGAGTACCGTCAGGCCAAAGTGATGGAAAGAATCGTTGAGCCGGAACGGGTCATCATGTTCCGGGTGCCCTGGATGGACGACAAGGGCAACGTCCAGGTCAATCGCGGGTTTCGCATCGAGATGAACAGCGCCATCGGCCCCTACAAGGGAGGCTTGCGGTTTCACCCGTCCGTCAACCTGGGCATCCTGAAATTTCTGGCGTTCGAACAGGTCTTTAAAAATGCCCTGACGACCCTGCCCATGGGCGGCGGCAAGGGCGGGTCCGATTTCGACCCCAAAGGAAAGTCCGACAACGAGGTCATGCGCTTCTGTCAGAGCTTCATGGCCGAACTCTTCCGCCACATCGGCCCCAACACGGACGTGCCCGCCGGCGACATCGGGGTAGGGGCCAGGGAAATCGGTTTCCTGTTCGGCATGTACAAAAAACTGCACAATGAATTCAGCGGGGTTTTAACCGGCAAGGGTCTGAGCTGGGGCGGCAGCCTGATCAGGCCGGAAGCCACCGGATACGGTTCGGTCTACTTTGCTTCCGAAATGCTCAAGACCAGAAACATGTCGCTGGACGGCAAAACCTGCCTGGTATCGGGATCGGGAAACGTGGCCCAGTACACCATCGAAAAAATACTGGACCTGGGCGGCAAGGTGATCACCTGTTCCGATTCCAGCGGCTATATCTACGACGAGGAAGGCATCGACCGCGACAAGCTGGCCTACCTGATGACGATCAAGAATGTCCGCCGCGGCCGGGTAAAGGAATACGCCGAAAAATACCCCCATGCCGTCTACACGGCGGTTGACCCGGCCCTGGGCCACAACCCCTTGTGGGACCACAAGGCCGACTGCGCCTTCCCCAGCGCCACCCAGAACGAAATCAACGCCAAGGACGCCCAGAACCTGGTCAACAACGGGGTGTCTTCCGTCTCCGAGGGCGCCAACATGCCCACGGTTCCCGAAGGTATCGAAATATTTATCGAAAATAAACTGTTGTACGGCCCCGGAAAGGCGGCCAACGCCGGCGGTGTATCTGTTTCCGGGCTGGAAATGACCCAGAACAGCATGCGCCTGGGCTGGTCTCGCAAGGAGGTCGATGAGAGGCTGCACCGGATCATGATCAGCATCCACAAAACCTGTATGAACACGGCCGAACAGTACGGCACGCCGGGCAACTACATGAACGGGGCCAATATCGCCGCATTTGTCAAGGTGGTGGACGCCATGCTGGATCAAGGGCTGGTATAGAGCATTTGCCCTATATATGTTCCGTTTCAACTTTGGATTGGACGGTGGGGGGTTTATTTTTCAAGGCACCATATCATCAATATTCTGCACAGCTGTCGTAGTGCCCTGACGGATTGATGATGTTTCCGCTGTCAGACTTTATTAAAAATCTGCATTTTTTCATCATCAATCCGGCGGGCACAGGTTATGCCTTGGTTTGATATGGCGCTTTGAAAAATAAACCCTCCACCCGCTTAGGGCGTACGAAACGGTATTCTGACAAATACCATAGAAAAAAACTCCCCGGCGTTCCTTCGGGGAGTTTCTTTTTTATGCAAATGAAAGCCCGGTGGATGTCCCCAATGCTTCCAACGCCTGATCGACCCCCAGCACCTTGATCGTTTGCATACCCATGGCCCGAGCAGGTTTGAGGTTAATGCCCAGATCGTCCAGAAATACACACTCTTCGGCGTTTACGTCCAGCCGGGACAGGGCGATGCGGTAGATTTCCGGGTCCGGCTTGCGCACCCCCTCGAGGCTCGACTCGATGACCTCGTCGAAAAGGGCCATGATCTCCAAAAACTGTGCTTTCTGTCGGTTTGTCTGGGGAATCGCGGCGCCTTCACCCGCCTTCATGTTATTGGTGAGGCACCCGGTTTTGAAATGCCGCCGGCATTGCCTCAAAGCGTCCACCATCCGCGGTCTGACAGCTCCCGACAACAGGGCCAAAACGTCCTTTCCCGGAATAGCGTGGCCCTGCAGGCGGGACTCCTCCTCGAATTTCCGGTCGAAGGCATCCATGTCGATCCGGCTGCTCTCGAATTGGGCCCAGGCGTTTGTCGTGGGGTTGGTTGCATTGATGCCCCTGATGAAATTCCTGGGGATGTTGTGGCGTTCCTCGTAACGATTGAACGCTTCGAAGGGGCTGGTGGTGATGACCCCTCCGAAATCCCAGAGAATGGCCTTGATCATAGCGTTCACGTCCTCTTTTCCGATCCGGATATGGGCGGCTACCCGACCGTTATCATCTCGCGGGTATCGGTCACGACGTCGCCGATCACCACCGCATCTTCCACCCCGCCCTCTTTCAAGGCAGTCACCAGTGAATGCGCCTGATTCGGATCTACACTGATCAGCAGCCCCCCGGATGTCTGAGGATCGAAGAGAACATCCTGCAGGGAACGGGGGATGTCGTCACCGAAGACGACCATGGCCTCACGAAACGACCGGTTGTTGTGGCCACCGCCGGGGATCATGCCCATGGCGGCGAAATCGAGAGCCTCCGCGATGACCGGCACCCGTTGAGCATCGATCTTTGCGCCGGTGCCCGAGCCTTCGATCATTTCGGCCAAATGCCCCAGGAGCCCGAAACCGGTCACGTCCGTACATGCGCTGACATCGAAATCCATCATGATCTCCGCGGCATAACGGTTCAAGGCGGCCATCAGGTGTGTCACCCTGTCGGTCAGTTCCGCAGAGACCATCCCCGCCTTGACGGCGGTGTTGATGATGCCGGTACCCAAAGGCTTGGTCAGCACCAGTTTATCACCGGGCCGCAGCGTTTTTTTGGCCAGAACCCGATCCGGGTGAACCACGCCGGTCACGGAGAGGCCGTACTTGAGTTCCTTGTCTTCGATGCTGTGCCCGCCCAACAGGACCACCCCGGCCTCTTTCATCTTGTCGATGCCGCCCTGGATAATCTGCCGCAGGATGGACAGGTCCATCTCCTTGACGGGGAAGGCCACCAGGTTCATGGCCGTCTTCGGCGTGCCGCCCATGGCATAGACATCACTCAACGCGTTGGCCGCTGCGATCTGCCCGAACCAGTAAGGATCGTCCACGATGGGCGTAAAAAAATCGACCGTCTGAATCAGCGCCAGGTCGTCCGCAATTTTGTAAACACCGGCGTCGTCGGCCCGCTCCAGCCCGATAATCACGTTCTCGTCGGCGGGAAACACCATGCCGCACAACGCTTTGTCCAGGTCCCCCGGACTCAGCTTGGAGGCTCAGCCGGCCCCGGCGACCGTTCCGGTCAAGCGGGTTTCCTGTAAACGTTTCATACATCCCCTCGTGTGGTTTTGGTACGGTGCGATTACCTTGTTCGCACGGGCAACATAATCTGTTTTGCCCTTAATCACAAGACAGAAAAGACATTCGGCGGCGCGGTTCAAAGACAAATAAAAAAATGTTAGAACCTTGAAATATTTATTGACCATCCTTACTTTATCCTGTAGGTAGGCAATTCGCCGAGTGATAAGCGATTGGAAATGTTGCGATGATGCGCGGATTTAGAAAAAGAAAGCGATGCCGGGAACAATGCAGGGGATGCTGCATGTTAAAAGATGTTCAACCCGGTAAACGGGCCAGAATACGCCACCACCACGCCACCGGTCCCATGCGCCGCCGCTTTCTCGATCTGGGACTCCTGCCGGAAACGGAAATAGACGTCATCGGCAAGGCCCCTTTCGGCGACCCCATCCAGTGCCGGATCGGCAACTGCTGCCTCACCCTGCGCAACGAAGAAGCCGCCTGCATCGAGGTCGATTACGAACCTGCGGCATCCGAAGAGTAGCTACCCGGAAAGTCAATCACCACCCTTGAAAAAGGTGGCATGTCAATGGCCCTTTTGGCAGGGTTAAAACCCTGCGCTACCTGATCGGGCAAACAAATGGATAGAAGCAAACATGGCTAATAGCTTCTTGATCCCGGCCAAAGCGAGTTGCGGGACACCCCGCTATTCCCAGCTTTCGAAATGAACCCAGATCACGGCTCCCAGTTCGACCCCTTTTTCCTCCCCTGAGGCCGTCTTCAAGGTAAAATCCGCTTCGTTGAGCGCCGCAAAGCCCCACCACCCGGCATGCGGCACGGCATAGGTGAAAACACCATTCCGATCGGCCTTGATGGTCTGGGTGACCATGTAGTCCGTTGGGGCATGGGCGGTGTTGTGCTGATTGTAATATTCGACTTCGACCTCGGCATAGGGAACGACGTTGCCGCCGACCCGGACAATGCCCTGAAACACGTTGCCGGCATAAAGCCCGAACGGTTTGGAAAGCGGGACGATTTCGGTCTTCAAACCGATGGGCTCACCCCAGCCTTCGTCGTCGCCGAAAGCGGCTACCACCGTTTTGGTGTAGTGAATGATAAAACAGTCTTCGGCAGGTTCCCAGTAGGGCTGCGGCTCCATATAAAATTGGTACACCCCGGGGCGTTTGATCCGATAATCCAGTGTCCAGGCGGGATGCCCCATGACCCTGGCGGGCTTGAGCGCCGTTAGCATATCCCGGGGTGTGCCATTGGCAACCACCTGAAAAACATGGGGTTTTACCAGTTCCATGCCGACCATCTCCATGGGATGGCTGAAGGAGGCCTGCACGTGGACCGTTCTCTCCTCTCCCTGCATAACCATGTTGTCGGAAGGAATCAGCATGCCGAAATGGGCGATGGCCGGACCGGCCGACATCATCAGAAACAGGGCCGCAACGACGACTTGAACGTATCTTTTCATTTCACTCTCCTTAAACGCTCACCTAAAGGTAAATAAAAAAGCCACATGGACGGCGCCTCTTTTCATAAGAGTCATTATCCGTTGCGGCTTGACGTAGGTTTTAAATTATTTCTAAGTTATTATCAGATCAAAGGGCCTGTTTTCGAACAGGATTTCGGTATGTTTTTAACGACCTGAAATGGGTTTGTCAACAGGTATCCGTTTCCTCTTTTTGTTCCCCGGTCGATGACGCCGGCACCTGCCCACAGGTCGTCGTCTGCGAACAACCGGAGCAGCCGCAGCCGCACGTGTCCTTCCCCGGCCGCTTGACGCCGCGGTAGAACCGGCGAACCAGGTAAACGGCGGCAATGATGACAATGAGGACCACGATAATGTTTTGCATGACCGCTCTCCTTAAAAACCCATCAGGCGGCCGACTTGAAATACGCCGGCCGCCAGTCCAAATGCCATGGCGGTGTTGAAAAGGACGGAAAATACACCCCACTTCCAGGAACCGGCCTCACGGACAATGCATATGACGGTCACAAAACAAGGGGCGTAAAAAATGATGAAGACGATCATACTCAGGGCTGTAAGCGGGCTCCAACCGGGTGCCGCCGCCAGCCTGGCGGAAAGCGACCCGCTCGCTTCAGGATCTACCTCACCCAGGGAATAGGCCGTACCCAGGGTGGAGACCACTACCTCCTTGGCGACAAAACCGCCCAACAGGGCAATGTTGGTGCGCCAGTCGAAACCGGCCAGAAAACTCAATCGTTCCAGGGCCGTGCCGATCCGTCCGGCCACTGAATGGCGCAGCGCCTCCCCGGCTTCACGGCCGTCTATCCGCGCCAGTTCTTTTTTGAGGGTTTCCGCTGCCGCTGAAAGCGCCCTCTCCCGTTTGGCTTTATCGAGCTCGGCAACAACGGCAGGGTCCGCCTTGGCCAGCAGCGCCTGGCGCTGGGCTGCAAATCGCTCAGTCACCGCACCCGGCGGGGAGGGATAGGTCATCAACGCCCAGAGTACAATGGAAATACCCAGGATAACCGTTCCCGCCTTTTTGATGTACTGCCATGTGCGCTCCCAGGTGTGAATCAAGAGGCCTTTCAGTGTGGGCAGGCGGTAAGGGGGAAGCTCCATGACAAAGGGGGTGGTCTCACCCCTGATAACGGTCGAGCGCAGCAGCCGGGCCACCAGCAGGGCACCCAGCCAGGCCACAGCCGTGATCGAGAGCATGGCCATGGCTTCGTTTTTGGAAAAAAAGGCCGCCACCAGGAGGGCGAAGATCGGCAGCTTGGCACCGCAGTTCATGAACGGCGCCGTCAAAATGGTTGCCAGCCGTTCCCGAGGGGACCGGAGGGTCCTTGCGGCCATGACACCGGGCACGGCACACCCGCCCGCAATGCCACCGGATATGATGAACGGCATGACCGAATTGCCGTGCAGACCGAAAAAACGAAAGACCCTGTCCAGCATGAAGGCCACGCGGGCCAGATAGCCCGAGTCTTCCAGAAAAGCGATACCCAAAAACATGAGCATGATCAGGGGAACAAAACCGAGAACGCCGCCGACGCCGTCGATGACCCCCGAAACGATGAGGGATTTCAACAGGCCATCCGGCAGATACCATTCTGTGAGTTTCCCCAGCCAACCGAAGAAGGCTTCCATCCAGGACACCGGCACTTCACTGTAGGTAAAGGTAAATTGATACAGCCCCATGATCACGGCCACCATGATCAATGGGCCGGCAAACCGATTGGTCAGCACCTTGTCGATATTATCTGAAATGAACAACCGATCCTGATCTTTCTCAAAAGAAATGACGCCCTGCCGGACAATGGAGGTTATATACCCGTAGCGATGATCGGCTATTTCCGCCTCGGGATAGGTGTCCAGCGTCCCCTTGAGGTGCGCCGACAGCTTGTCCACCATGGCCTCCAGTTTTTCCGCCAGGGGCCTGTCCTCACTCAGACCGAGCGCACGAATCTGTTCGTCGTTTTCCAGGTATTTCAAGGCGACCCAGCGACTGTCGTAACGTCGGGCCAGAAAGCCGCTCGATTCGATTTCCGCGGCCATGGCCTGCAGGGTCAAATCGACGTCACTGCCGTATCTGATGTTGAGTGATTTGGGGGGCTTTTGCGCCTCGATCATCTCAGCTGCCGCCGCCATCAATTCCTTTTTGCCTTTGCCGCTGCGGGCGATGGTCGGCACCACCGGCACGCCCAGCAATGCCGACAGTTTGTCCGCGTCCACCTGGATGCCCCTGCCTTTGGCCACATCCACCATGTTCAGCGCCAGAACCACCGGAAGCCCCATTTCCATGAACTGAAGCGTCAGGTACAGGTTGCGCTCCAGGTTGGAAGCGTCCACGATGTTGATGACCACCTCGGGCTTTTCATCCACCAGGAAATCACGAGCCACCACCTCTTCCGTGGAGTAGGCCGTCAGCGAATAGGTGCCGGGCAGGTCGACGATGTGCATCCTTGCCCCGTCCTGCAGATAGATCCCCTCTTTTTTTTCCACGGTGACCCCTGGATAATTCCCCACATGCTGGCGGGCGCCGGTCAGGGCGTTGAACAGGGTCGTCTTTCCCGCATTGGGATTGCCGGCCAAAGCGATTGTCGCTTCCATTTTACCCGTCCACCTCTACGTCAATGAAATCGGCCTCCCGGTTGCGAAGGGTGAGGGTAAAGCCCCTGACGCGCAGGGCCACCGGATCCTTTAGCGGGGCCCGGCCCTGAACCTTGATCTCGGTACCCGGAACCAGACCCATGTCCCGGATGCGCCGACCCAACTCCCCTTCGGCTTTTACCTGCACGATCATGCCGTGCTGATTCTTTTGCATATGACGCATGTTGAGCCTCATGGTATATTCGTTCCTCCAAATATCCTTTATGTCCTCAAACGTACTGTTAGACATTTCTAACTTATAGCTCATAAAACGACCGCCCTGCCTGTCACGGCCAAAGGGCGGTTATCGTACCATTACCTGTCCGTCCATCAACTTTCACCGGTCAGCACGTCTTGTTCCCATCGTCCGCCTGCGCCTCCGAACGGGTGTCCCGGCGAGCTTCGATCTGGTCCTTGAACCCGCAGGAAAAAGCTTCGCTGCGGGCCTGGCATTTTTCGGGGACATGGCCATGCTTTCGATATTCTTCGAAATAATCCAGCCAATTTTCCCCGGTCCGCGGGCACGTCTGGATAAACTCCATGAAATCGACGAGGCTTTCCAGGGTGTCCGGGCCAAGGGCATGCTCCATTTTACAGGCCTCTTCATCGGCGGTATCGAACTCGGCCTTTAACACTTCCATTAAGAATTTCAATAGAATACCATGCCTGCGCCGCATCTCTTTGCCGATATCCGCCCCTTTTTTGGTCAATTCCACGTATTCATACTTTTCGTAATTGACCAGCCCTTTGCTGTTCAGGGTTTTGAGCATGCTGGACACCGTGGGCATCTTGACGTCCATGCGTTTGGCAATGTCCCTGACGCGGACAAATTTCTTCTCCCGGTCCAGGTTGAATATCGCTTCCAGGTAGTCCTCCATGACGCTCGTCAGCGGCTTTTTTGCGACGCTTGCGCTTGTTTGGGTTGCTGCCATACGCCCCCTTTTGTTAGCTTGATAAAAACATATTAGATATACCTAACTATCATCTCTTTTCATCATCTGTCAAGCATTCTTTACCCACGTGCGGCTGGTGGCGACAGGGGTTCCTGTCCAGCATGGCGTTAAGCAGCGTGGCTCCCAGGGTGGTGGGGTGAACGTTGGCCAGTTCGCCGACAAAATTCTTCTTGGGACGGCTCAAACGCCCGCGGGGGTTCGAATCGCGTCGATTAAATAGCATTCTTGCATGAGGTTCTCCGTATGTTAAAATTGTTGCCAAGCAGATATCTGGGCCCGTAGGGCCCGGCACTGGTTTCACCCTGGAAGGGTGCTGCTCAGCTTGTTTGCTGTGCTTGCTCCCCTACTCGCTAACTCAATCAATTCAAGTAGCTCAATAAACCCAAAAAACGCCTTAACGTCCCTTGAATTTGGCGGCCCTTTTCTCCAGGAAGGCATCGAGGCCCTCCATGCGGTCTTCCGTCCCGAACAGAACCGTCTGAGCCAGCTTCTCTATGATCAGGCCCGAGTTGAGATCGGTGCCGGCCCCGTAATTGATCGTCGTCTTCGCCATGGCAACGGCCACCGGTCCCTTGGATCGAATGGTCTCGGCCATCTTCAGGGCGGCCGGCATCAACGCCTCGGGGGTGCCCACCACTTGGTTGACCAGGCCGATTCGCTCGGCTTCCTCGGCACCGATAATGGCGCCGGTAAAAATCAGTTCCTTGGCCTTTCCAAAGCCCACATACCGCTGCAGCCGCTGGGTGCCGCCGGCGCCGGGAATGAGGCCCAGATTGACTTCGGGCAGGCCCAGCTTGGAGCGGGCGGTGGCAATGCGGATATCACAGGCCATGGACAGTTCACAGCCGCCGCCCAAAGCGAATCCGTCGATGGCCGCAATCACGGGTTTGCCCGTGGATTCGATCTCGTTGAATATCGTCTGGGTTTCACTGTGAAAGGTTTCCAGAACCCCCCGCTGCTTCAGGGCGCGGATATCGGCGCCGGAAGCAAACGCCTTGCCGCCCGCACCGGTTATGATCACGGTGGTTACAGCGGCATTGGCGCGGACAAAACGAAACGCCTCTCGAATTTCGGACAATGTCTGCATATCCAGAGCATTGCGCGTTTCCGGACGGTTGAGGGTGATGGTACAATTCCCCTCCTGTTCTTCGACTAGTAAATTTTCATACGTCATTGCTACCTCCATCTTCTGTCTTGTCAAAGGTTACCTAATTATCATTTTAAACTGATCGAAACATTTTTTCCGCCGGCTTCCATACCCTAACCCGGATAAACCGGAAACTCCAATATCGAACCTCTATACCGGTTGTCATATATATGTTCCGGTACAAACACTGTCCAACATAAGGTATCCGAATACCATGACACCCGCTATTCAACGGATTTTTCTACGGAAAATCTTATAATGGATTGTTTACAATTTTCTACACGCCCGGCCAGTTAACACCTAACATCTTATATTCATTGGATAATAAACTATTGATGCCGGAATGAAGGCCACGAGGGGAGCGTGGGGCCATCTATCCGGTCGATCTTATCCCACAAGCCATCTCAGATCACGATACGCGTGCGCCATGAGCCCATGAGGGATTAATACATTATTAATTATTAATTCATGTAGTTTTAATCAACTGCAGCCAATTCTTCAAGCAGCGACAGCCGAACTAAAGGACGAGGCGTCCGGTTGTCGTCTGGGTGTAGATTATTTTCTTCTTGAAGAAAATAATCTACCGTTGTGTTTATTGCGTTTATGCGCCGATTCGGACAAAGCCTGTTGACTCCGACGTGATTAAAAGCGATACATTTTCTCTCTGGAATTAAACGATAAAGACAGGACGTATACCCATGGCATGCATCACCGATCGCAACGTCCTCAAACGGAAACCATGGTTTCAATTTTACCCCCAGCCATTCGTTCGGCGCTGGAAGATTACACGCCGCCGCAAATCCCGCTTCACCGCCTGCTGGCGTCCGGCGTCAGGTTTTATCCGGAATCGACGGCCGTGGTATACCAGTCGGCCAATTTTATCGTGTCCTACGAGCATCGCTACGGCCTTTGCCGACGATTTGCCGCCGGCCTCGTGCAGCGATTCAACATCCGCAAGGGGGACCGGATAGCGATCTTTTCCCGAAACTACCCGGAATTTATGATCGCCATGTTCAGAAAAATCATGAAAAAAGAACTCGTCAACCTTTTATAAGCCCGCTCAATAACTATTGGGAGACAATGAATGAATTATCACGTATCAGACGCCTACACCGCCCTCAGAGGCACCATCCGCGATTTAATGGAAAACGAAATGGAGCCCCTTTCGATGCAGATCGAACGAAACGGGGAGATTCCGGAAGCTATTTTGGACCGGCTCCGCAAACTCGGCCTCTTCGGCATGCCGATCCCCAGGGAATACGGCGGCCTGGGGCTGACGACCCTCGAAGAAGTCATGACCTACGAGCTCCTGACCTGGACCAACGCATCCATTCGGTCGCGTATCGGAACCAGCAACGGCATCGGTTCCGTGGGAATCCTCTACGACGGCACCGACGCCCAGAAACGAAAATACCTGCCGCGCATCGCCAGCGGTGAGTGGACGACGGCCTTTGCCCTGACCGAGCCGGATGCCGGTTCCGACGCAGCCAGCATCCGCACCAGCGCGGTCCTGGAGGGAGATTGCTGGATTCTCAACGGAACCAAGCAGTTCATCACCAATGCCGATTGTGCCCAGTTGTTCACCACCATCGCAGTGACGGACGAAGTCAAGCGCGCCCGCGGCGGCGTAACCGCCTTCATCGTCGAAAAAGAGATGCCCGGCCTGGTGGTGGGGCCGGCCGATGTTAAGATGGGATTGCGAGGGTCGCATACCCATGAGTTGATTTTCACCAACTGCCGGATTCCCAAAGAGAACGTCATCGGTGGAGAATCCATGGTGGGCAAGGGCTTTCACACGGCCATGCGGGTGCTGGACAAGGGACGCCTGTCCATGGGAGCCTGTGCGCTGGGGGGTTCCCAGAGAATTCTGGAACTCTGCATCGACCGGGTGCATCAGCGCATGGACCGAGGCGAGACGGCGAATGACCTGCAGTCCGCGAATTTTGACCTGGCGGACATGGCCATCCAGATTCACGCGGCCCGGCAGATGCTCTACCATGCAGCCGTCAAACGGGACCAGGGGGAAAATGTCACCCACGAGGCGTCCATGCTCAAGGTGTTCGCCACCGAAATGGCCAGCAAGATCGCCGGAAAGGCCCTGGACCTGTTCGAGACCGACGGTCTTCTGACCCGGCACCTCATCGAGATGTACCTGCGCGATTCCCGGCTGTATCGAATTTATGAAGGCACAAACGAAATCCAGCGGCTGATCATTTCCAGGAGCCTGCTTAATCGCAAAAAGACCGGATAAGGACCAGAATTTCAATACTTGATCAAGAGGAGTGAGCGCTTTATGTTCCAATTCAATGCCATGCAGCGACAGATAAAAAAGGCCGTGGTGGATTTTGTCCGCGGAGAATTGAAAAAGGAAAATATCGACGATCTGATCCGCGAAAACAGATATCCAGAATCCATATGGAAAAAATCGAGCGACCTGGGTTTTCCGGGGATCGCTTTCCCGGAGAAATATGAGGGCGAAGGCTTGGGGACCATCGAAAAAACCATCATTGCCGAGGAGTTGTGCAAAGGCGATGCTTCGATTGGCGCGTGCCTGACGCAGGCCGGCTACGGTGCCGATATTCTGCTGCAGTACGGTAGCCAAAAGCAAAAAGAAACCTGGCTGCCGAAAATCGCCAATGCCCGGACGCTCTCCAGTGTAGCCGCTGCCGAGGCCGGCGGAACCGGTCCCTCGGCCATTGAAACCCGGGCGGTAAAGGATGGCGATCAGTGGGCGATCGACGGTCACAAGACCTATGTGCGCAATGCCGGGCCCCTGGCGGGAATCTACATCGTTCTTTGCCGGACCGATGCCGATGCGGACGCGCCGGAAAAGGGGCTCAGCATGATTCTGGTGGAAGCCGAACGCTCGGGCGTGCAGCTGTCCGACAGCGGGGCCAGGCTGGGGCAGCGGCAAGTCCCTGTGGGGGAAGTACGCTTCGAATCGGTCCGTGTTCCCCTCGCCAATCTGATCGGCAAAGAAAACCGGGGACTTCGTCAGTTCAATGCCTTTATGGACCACGCCCGCCTGATGTCGGCCGCCCAATCCCTGGGCATGGCCCGGGGCGCCTTCGAGCGCGCCTTTGCTTATGTCCGGGAGCGGGAACAGTTCAAGAGAAAAATCGTTGACTTTCAAGTAACCCGTCACAAGCTGGCCGACATGGCCACCGAGATCGAGGCGGCCCGTCTGCTGACCTATCAGGCGGCCTGGGCCATCGACAACGGCAGTGCCGACGCCCGGATGTGCGCCATGGCCAAACTGCATGCCGCACGAACGGCCGTGGCGGTTTCCGATGAGGCCATCCAACTGCTGGGCGGCTACGGCTACATGCAGGAGTACGACGTCGAGCGCTTCTTCCGGGATTCCAAAACGGCCGATATCCTTGACGGCAATCGCCACACCCAAAAAGACCTGATTTTCCAGGCTTTGATTGGAAAAAAGTAAAAAAAGCTTGGCAGGGTTAAAACCCTGCGTTACATGATGGGGTAAACAGACGGATAGAACCAAACTGGTACCAATGTAGGCCAGGGCTTTAGCCCTGAAAATTATTCCTGGTAACAGTATGTGGTGAATAATGACACATCCTCGCAGGCGGGGATCCAGGGTATATAGCTAATCGTTTTCTGGATCCCTGCCTTCGCAGGAATGACGGATTTGAGATATTTAATTGCCGGAATAATAAGGTGATGAACGCAAACAAATATAGGAGACTTTTTTTATGGAATCATTTTTCGACATCGTCGAAGGCAGAAGAAGTATTCGAAAATTTCAAGACAAGGATGTATCCACAAGCGACCTAAACCGCATCCTGGAAGCCGTGCGCTGGTCACCCTCGTGGACAAACTTGCAGTGTTGGGAAATTGTCGCCGTCCGGGATCCCGAGATAAAAAAGCGCCTTCAGGAGACCCTGCCCCCCAAAGGCAACCCGGCGGTTAAAGCCGTGGGAAACGCGCCGGTAGTGCTGGCGGTGGCGGCGAAGCTCAAGGCATCCGGCTTTTACAAAGACAAGGCTTCCACCGTGCTGGGCGACTGGTATATGTTCGATCTCGGCATCGCCGTTCAGACGCTCTGCCTGTCCGCCCGGGCCCTTGGGCTCGGAACGGTCATCGTGGGGCTCTACGACATAGCCAAAGCCGCCGATGTTCTGGGTGTTCCTGATGGATATCAGCAGGTGGCCCTCATCCCCTTGGGCTATCCGGATCAGTCCCCCAAGGCGCCCAAGCGCAAGGAAATCGCCGATTTTGTACACCTGGATCGTTTCGGCAACAAAGGATAAAATCGTGTTCCACGATTTTATGAAACGCGACTACGTCGCTCCTATACAAAAGACTAAAATTCCTAACCCTGCAGCAAACTGAAGGGTTAGGAATTTTTATATCCGGCCCTTACGGGAAATTTATACCGGTTGTCACAACTATGTTCCGATACTAATTGTGTTCGTTCAAGCAGAGTGTGCCGATGCCCTGTTCTTTTTCAAACAGAATCGTTTCGTATTTCATGTCTTCATCCATCACAAGCTCAGATAATCCGGTACCTGTTGCTCCAGTTCCCGCATGATGCGTTCACGATGAAATTCCGAACCGCCGAGGTCGAATTCCATCGCCTTGGTGCGCAGATGATACATGCCCACGTCCATCTCTTCGGTGAAGCCGATGGCGCCGTGGATGGTGATCCCCTCGATACACGTGTTCTGAAAAACGGTATTGGCCTTGACCTTGGCCATGGAGACCAGATCGGGACGCGGTAAACCGGCATTCAGGTACCAGGCGGCCTCGTAGACCAGGTTCTTCAAAGCCTGAACCCCGATGAAAGCGTTGGACAGGCGGTGCTGAATGGCCTGCATCGATCCGATGGGCTTGTCGAACTGAATGCGTTCCGCGGCATAGCGCCGCGTCATTTCCAGAACAGCCTGGGCGCCGCCGGACATTTCCGCACACTTGAGAACCGCGGCGTACAACAGGAGGTACTCGACGATTTCCCATCCGCCGTCCGCCCGGCCGATGATGTTTTCAGCAGGCACCACGACCTTGTCAAACCGAATTTCGTAACGCTGGTCCCCGGCGGCCGTGGGAATCATTTCCATGGAAACGCCGTCTGCGTCGCTATCGACGATGAAGAAGGTGATTCCCGCCTGCAAATCCTCTCCGGCCTGTGTTCTGGCGGCCACCAGCAGCTTTTCGGCCGCGGCGGCAAAAGGAACGAACAGTTTGGTCCCGTTCAGCGTGTAGACGTCCCCCTCTCGAACGGCCGCCAAATTGATGTGCTGTGCTTCGTAGTCGGCGGCCTCCTCCATGAGCGCCAGGCTCCATATCTGGCCGTCGGCAATCGCCGGCAGACAGCTTTCCTTCTGGGCAGCGCTGCCGAAGCGCTCGATGGGAAGGCCGCACAGGACGACACTGGTAAAATAGGGGGAAGGAAGCAGGTTGCGCCCGGCCTCTTCCATGAAAATCATCAGTTCGAGGTACTCACCGCCCATGCCGTCGTAGGCTTCGGATACGGCCATGCCCACAAAACCCAAATCGACCATCTTCTTCCACACCTTGACATCGTATCCCTTGGCATCGGTTTTCAGGGCCCGTACATTGTCCATGGGGCACTCCTTTTCGAGGAACTTCCGTACCGACTTTCGAATCATCTCCTGGTCTTTTGAATATCCAAAATCCACCATCTCGCCTCCCCATCAATATGCTTTCGGCAAATGCAGGCCGAATTGTCCGATAATGTTGCGCTGGTTGTCCGTGGTGCCCCCGGCACTGGCATAGCCGGTCCAACGGTAGTAAAGCCGCTCGACCATGCCGCGCAGCTTGGACCACTTGCTGTCGGTTTCAACGGGGTCCACCTGGGCATAGGCCCCCAGGATTTCACTCCCCACCCGGGACAGCTGATCGTTGCACATGTCGCGAAGGGCCTTTTCCCTGGACGGTTCCCAGACGAGGCGAATGCCCTTGCTCATCTTCCACACCGATTCGTAGGCCAGCACCTTGAGGGCTTCGAGATCCATGGCGACATCGGCCAACTTCTGGCGGATGGGGGGACTTTCGATGCTGCCGGTCTCCTTGGCATACTGAATCAGCTCATCCAGCAACCGCTTGTTTTCCCCATAGCAGACCAGGGCGCCGTTACCCCGTTCGAAGGCCAGGGACCTCATCAACTGGCCCCAACCCTTGTTTTCAATACCGACCAGATTGCCCGCCGGGACATGCACGTCATCGAAAAAGACCTCGTTGAAGATGTGGTGGCCGTAGAAGCTGATCAGGGGGCGGACGGTCACCCCTTTGCTTTGCATGTCCACGATCAGAATGCTGATCCCGTCATGCTTGCGGGCGGCATTCGGGTTTGTGCGCACCGCCAGCCAGCACCAGCGCGCCCGGTGTGCCGCGCTCATCCAGACTTTCTGACCGTTGACGATATACTCGTCGCCTTTCCTTTCGGCCCGGGTCTGCAGGTTGGCGAAATCACTGCCCGCATCCGGTTCGCTGTAGCCGGTGCACCACACACCGTCCCCACTGCCCGAGGAGATCAGCGGCAAATGCTTTTTCTTCAATTCCTCGGAACCGAACAGGATCAGAGAGGGCCCCACCCAGCGGACGCCGCTGACACCCATGCCGTATCCGGGGATCCCCCAGTATCCCACCTCTTCGAGATAGACGGCCCGCTCCCACTCCGGCGCGCCCATGCCGCCGTATTCTTTGGGCCAGGATATCGTGAGCCACCCTTTTTCGGCCAGCTTCCTGGACGTCTCCAGGGCAAATTTCCACTCTTCGTCGTCATGCTCCTCGAGGTAGGGCACCTGATCCGGCGGGATGTTCTCTTTTACGAATTGCCGGATCTCCTTACGCAATTGCATTGCCTTTTCACTGAATTGAAAATCCATACAGCCATATCTCCATCTGTTTTATGCGGCAATTGTTCCGCCTGCCTCGTTGTATCCGTTGCTATTACTTGCGCCCAAACCCCATGCGCAGACCGCCGTCCAGACGGATCGATTCACCATTGAGGTAGGTGTTCTCGATGATGTGGCAGGCCAGCTTGGCAAACTCGCCGGCTTTTCCCAGGCGCGGCGGAAAGGGAACCTGTTTGGCCAGCCGCTCGATTACCGGCGCCGGCGGCAATGGCCCTTGTCGTTGCTGCACCCAGCCCCGAGGCTCCGCCGGTGACCACGGCACGAATTTCCTTGATTTCCATTGCAACCTTCCTTTCATTAGAAACAGTTAGTTCTATTTAGATGCAGGTTTCTTTTCCCTCAAACCTGGGTTATTAACGCCCTCTGTGCGTGTACATGTTTCTAATGTGTATGATTAAAAATGACATTGACTGTCTTCACCGTAGGAACTGCCCGAACGGGTCGTACAACCTCAGGATGTACAGCTCTTCCTGGGTGGGCGCATCGATGGCCGTCAGCTGGTCGCTGACCTTGAGATCCCACGCCACATTGGCCCGGATCCCCTCCACGGCCGCTTCGGCGCTGTCAAAAGCGGTGGGGCCGGCCGTGTAGTAAGCCGTCAGCACCAGCTCGCTGCAGCCCGGTTTTTTCTCGAAAATGCCGCAATCGGTGACCACGCAGACCACATTCGTTCCCGGCGAGGTGATATAGTCGATCTCGCGTTTGAATTTTTCCTTCCCCAGGTAGGCCGTCACCACCACCGCCTTGGAGCTCGTGGCCACGTCATTGCCGCCCCCCGACCCCAGCAGGTGCAGCTTTCCGGGAATGCAGGTGGCGTTGAAATTGCCGTATCGATCCACCTGGGCCGCACCCAGAGAGCCCAGATTCCTACCGTTGGGGACAAACTGGCCCAGAATGGTGAGGATGTCCGTCGTCTGCAGACAGGTCGGCGTGTTCTTGAAGTTGAAGATGTAGGGATCGCCCGGCCTGGGCTGATACCCGAAATAGCCCACTTCGGCCATCACCGCCACCTCACCACCCTCGTCGCGAACCTTCTGTACCGCCAGCCAGGCCGAAAGGTTGGCCACGCCGACCCCGGCCAGAACGTTTTTAATACCCAGCCTCCGAATGATGTCGGCCTGCGTGCGTGCGGCAGCCACCAGCATCATCTCGGATCCCAGGAAATCGTCGCTCTCGGTCTTCAGGCTGCCGGGGCGATCGTTTTCCCCGACCTCTCCGCTCGAAGCTGCCAGCGTCTCTTCAAACCACACCGACCCCTGGGCCTTGCCCCGCAGCCGTTTGATCCGGTCCGCCCCGAGCTTCTCGACATATTCATCGTGGGTTTTGCAGGACAGGATCCACTCATCGATCCACGCCATCAGCGCCTCTTTGCCCGCCCGGGCGGCCCTGTTCACCTCGTACATGGCGTGGTAGTCTTCCGCGTACTGGGTCAGCTCCGTTACCCCCACGTTGGTCAGGCCCCGGGGATGGCTGCCCATGGGAAGCTCGACCACGGCCTCGACGATGCTCGCCGGAATTTTTACCAGATGGTTGTGCTGTCGCAGGTATTCTGTGGAAACGATCTTCTCGGCGGACAGGATCACGCCCTCCCTGGCCGCATAGGCGCCCACGGCGCCCTCGCCCATGGGGGTCGTCAAAATGGCATTGCCCGCACGGTCGCAGGCGGCCACATGGAGAAAGCTCACATCCGGCCGGTAGGCCGATACCAGCCCGATCTTCCGTCCGGAACCGAAGGGGTCGTCGATCTCCTTGTATACGCCCGCGGCCGTGTTGTCCTCGGCCATGGTGGACCCCACCAGAGAGGTGGTCGCCATGAAAGGCAGGCGCATGGCGCCGGCCAGCAACCGCTGGTACAGGGAAAGAATGCTCCAGTGCTCGATCTCGACTTCTCCGGAACGCCAGGCCTTATTGACGAAAGGGTTCGGCGAAGGCGACGGCCACAAATCCCCGGCGATCGTCGTGACCGCTTTCTTCATCATGCCGCCGACGAACAGGGCCACACAGGAATCGCAAAACGAAAGGAGTGCGATTTCAAATTGGGACTTCTTCTGCCAGTGCTGCCGGATCAGCTCGTGCATGAGGGCATAGGGCCTGGAATTGGTGTGGGCCATGTAGATCTTTTGGCCCGGGCGCACGTGCTCACGAATCGCTTCGGACAGAGACGTTCGCTTGTCCTGCCCGCACTCGGGCAAATCGCTTAAAAACCGTCGTTCCAGTATCTCTCGATAAGCAGGATCCATAAGTGCCTCTTTATTGAGTTTGTTGGGTTTGTTGGGTTTATTGGGTTTATTGGGTTTGTTGGGTTTGTTGGGTTCCTTGCGTTACACCACTAACCGAAAAAAACAGCTAGCCCGAGTAACCAACTAACCCAAGTAACCCGCCAACCCCAATATAGGATTTCGGAATTCGTAGTTGAAATGTTCCCGCCGCTACCCTCTGCCTACGATAGCGGCAATGCCTTGGCCGCCGCCGCCGCATATCGTCTCCAGCCCGTAGGCCGCCTCGCGCCGCTTCATCTCGTGCAGCAGCGTTACCATGCGCATGACGCCGGTT
>JAJDNW010000014.1 GCA_022340465.1 Deltaproteobacteria bacterium
GGTGGCGTCGGGCACGCCGGTGATGCAGGGGAGCCCGTATTCGCGGGCGATGATGGCGCCGTGGATCAGCATGCCGCCCCGGCGCTCTACGACACCTGCGGCCAGCGGCACCACGAAGGTCATGTTGGGATCGACCGCATCACACACCAGAATCTCCCCGGATTTGAAACTGCTCAGTTCATGATGGTGCTGGATGACCCGCGCCCTGCCTTTTGATATGCCGGGACCCGACGGCTGGCCTGTCAGCTGGCGCGTTTGCAAGGTGTAAGCGCCTTTTTGGGGGGCTGTTGAGGATTGGACGGCGCTGCCTTCTTTGAAATCGATCTCCTCCAGCGCCTTTGAAAGGGCTTCATCGGGTTGCGCCTCGAGCCGGCGCCTTGCCTCCTGGACGGCAGCCAACAGCTGTGCCTCGATGCGGCCCAGATAGATGTTGTCGTCGTCCCGCAGGCGGTAGCTGCTTCTGGCCAGGTCCAGCAATTCGCGGGCATGGGCACCGTGGCCGTCCTCGAAGCTGTTGAGAAAGCGTTTCTCAAGCCTTTTTACCCTGTCGCTTTTGTGGGCACCTTCGAATGGCGGATGGTCGGCGAGTTCTATCAGCAGCCTATACAGCGGGGCGGTTCCCAGGACACAGTCTTTGCCCCCGGTAACGGCGCAGGAAAGGTCGCCGAAATTTTCGATGAAAGCCTCGACCCTGGACCGGAAGCCGGGATCGATGTCGGTGTGAGACCCGGATTCGAGGTGTTGTCTCAAGCGGCTGTCCTTTCGAATGTCGGCGGCCAGTTCAATGAGCATGTTGTTTCTGGCCAGGCTGGCCATGTCCGTATCGGTGAGCAAATCGATGAATTCATAGGGGTCTTCGGGCTGAACGGTATCGTTGTACACCTGACCGAAAAGCCGCACCCCGTGGGCATAGGGGATGAAATCGGACCAATAGATATTGACCCAATGGTTATTGATCTCCCACCGGTTTCTGATCTCTTGGGCAAGTGCTTTGGTCGAGAGGCTGGCCAGGTTTTTTTTACCCAGCTTTTCGGCGGCCGTGATCATGCCGGGAATCAGGTCTTCTTCGATTTTCCGGCGCAGTTCCTTGAGGTTGTCGAAACTGCGGTGTAAACTCAGATACCAGCCGCGCTTGTCGCCGGTTTTTTCGCTTTGAAGGGTCGTGATCGGTCTGGATTGCAGCAGCGTCAGTTGCTGCCCTTGATAGGTCCATTCGACATCTTGAGGTGCCTTGAAATATTCCTCGGCCTTTACGGCAGTGGTCAATACCGTTTTGACCTTCTTATTGTCGAGGGGCGGGCGGTCAGCCTTGTCATCCGGCAGGGTCGCCCGTTTTACACCACCCCGGGCGGGTATGAACCAGTGGCTGCGCCCGGGTTGGGTGTGATTCACGATGGTGCCCGAGGCCCGCTCGACCAGCCAGCGGTCCGGTTCGATGCTACCGTCAACCAGGCCCTGATTCAGCCCGTGCACGGCTTCGATGACCGCCTGCCGCGGGTCATTGGGATTGCGGGTGAAAGCCACGCCCGAACAGTCGCCGGCAATGGTTTCCTGAACCACCACCGCCATGGCACTTTTTTCAATATCGAGTCCGATTTCCTGGCGGTAGAGCAGGGCGGCGTCCGACCAGAGGGATGCCCACACCAGGCGGATGTGCTTGATAATGGCGTCGATACCCGTCAGATTGACATAGGATTCGTGCAATCCGGCAAACGAAGTGCGCGCGTCGTCTTCATCCGGAGCGGAGGACCGCACCGCGACCGATTTGTCTTCGAAAATATGGTGAAGGCTTTTTTTAAGGTGCTCAGACAGGTCTCCGGGAAGTGGTTGGATCATGAACATGTTGCGGATGCGGGTGGCACAATCCCAGATCTCCTCCCAGCGCATCTCCTTGAAGTCTTTGCGGTGGAGCTCCAGCATGATGCGTTCACGCAGACCGCTCATCTGCAAAAAATCATGGTAGGCCTCGCTGGTAACGCAGACAGTATCGGGAATGGCAAAGCCGCCTGCTGCCAGCTGCCACAGGGCATATGCCTTGCCGCCTACGCGTTGGCGGTCACGGGGCTGAATCTCTTCAAGGGGCAATATCCAACTCATGTCGATTCTATATGCAGCTCGCTGACATTCTGGAATTTTCTGACCAGATAGTACGACCGGACCGAGACACCCACCAGGGCGCAAGTGGGGGCCCGGGCAAATTCTTCCAGATGGGGGTGTTTGGCCAGGTATTGTTTTAGCGTCGTCTCTTTATCGATTCCGACAATTTCGCCGGCGATGCCCACCGCTGTAACGGCAACGGCTTCGTGAAAGTCGGCAGCCTGGTTGTTGCTGTTGTCTATCAGCATGGCAACGCGGTTGTTGGCGGTCAAGTTGGCGAACTTGCGCGTGGTTTTGGGCGTCACGAAAAACAGGCGCTTCAGATCTTCGGCAGCGTGAAAGGCCACCAGGCTGGCATAGGGCTGACCGCCATGTTGAGTGGACAGTGTGGCCAGATGTTGGGAAGCGAACAATGCGGTCAGCTGTTTTCGAAACTGATGGGTCGTTTTCATGGACACGTTTCCGATAGAGAGAATATGTTTTGAACCAGGCGATGAACCGAGATAGCGAGCGCATTCCCCGCAGCTTGCTGCGGGGAGTGTTCAATCGCCCCTATAGGCACACAATAATACACTTATCGAAAAATATAAACCCCGCAGTTGCAAGGCTGGGTAAAGCCGGGTGCCCTTATAATTTTCTGGCATGTCCGGCGGTTTCTATGATATTTTATAATTAAAACAGATTGATAATCACCAAATCGGTTTCTTTTTTATCCGGTCGTTTACTTTTTGGACATAAGCGTCGATGTCACATTTTCTTTCCAGCCCCGATGCTGCCATATAGCGTATCTTGCCGAAAATCGGACGTTCTTTCCAGGCCCGGTCATGCACGCCGTAGATCCAGGCCACACCAGCATAGGAATTGGGATCGCGCCCATCCAAAAAATAGGTGTTGTTGAGGGCCAGGGTGGTCCGATAAGCGTGCTGCGGCGTTTGGGACCATTCCAGAATTTTTTTACCCCAGTACATGCGCATGTAGTTGTGCATGAAGCCGGTGTGCTTCATTTCCAGCATGGCCGCATTCCAGTAAGGGTCATGGGTTTTGGCGGTTTCCAACTGGTGGCGGCTGTAGACATGCTCGCGCCTGTCGCCACGGTGGTCTGACAGGGTCTTCTTGGCCCAGCCCGGAATGCAGGCGTATTTGTCGTAATCGGGCGTGTAGGAGACAAAGTTCATAGCCAGTTCGCGCCGCACCACGAGTTCCTCGATGTAAGCGTCTTTGACGGCTGGCGATGCCTTCGTGGTCTGCATGATTTTGAGCGCTACATAGAGGGGGGAAACCTGACCGAAATGTAGATAGGGACTCATGAGGGAAAAGTCATCGGTCTGGGGCTGGTTGCTGTTATCTTCGTAACGTTGCAGACGATAGCGGATGAAATTCGCAAGACGCTTTTTAGCCTGGGAGGTGCCGCCGGCAATATATGCAGATACGGGGGAAACCCTGCGGTCAAGGTCAAGCTCTTCGAGCACTTCCTCAACGGAGCGAAATGTCAGGCCATCGACAGGCAGGTCCAGGGATGATTTTTTTACGGCCGTATTCTTCAGTCCTGTCAGGTAAGTATGGAGGAGCCGGTGAATCTTGGGACGAATCGTCCGGGCGGCATACTCCGCCCTGTTGGATGCGACTTCAACCGGCACGATCACGTCGCTTTCCACCTGATCAACCCGGCACGGAGCGTTTTCAGCGACCTGTTTGCGCCAGGCCCGCTGATATTTCAGGTACCCGCGGTCGCAGACGATCAGGCATGCTTTTGCGCCCAGTTCCAAAGCGACATCCGGGGGATGTCCGCGCCGCAGAACCATCTTGATGCCCCTGGCCTTCAAAGCAGTTTCAGTTTCCTGCAAGCCCTGCAGCATGAAGGTGTAGTGTCTCAGGTTGGCCTCCGGGTAGCTGTCGGTCAGACCAAAGGCGACCAGCAACCCGCGGTTTAAGCGGTTGGCCTGCTGTATGGCATATTCCAGGGCGTGGTTGCATTCCGCCCGTTGGGACTGCTGCATCCAGTAGAGGATATAGTCGCCGTCCTTCACAGGACGGCTGTTGCGTTTTTTTAGGCGTCCTGGTTGCATGATTAGATATATACGCGCAATTTGAGCTCCAGTGGATGAGGATGGAGATAGGTCTGGTTTTTCAGGTACGGCTGCTGATATTTGCGGACATAATGGTTGATCAGGGTGATGGGCACGATCAGGGGCACGCGTTCCTGGTGATAATGGTCAAAGGTTTCGAGCAGTTCCTGTTTTTCGTCCGCACTCAACTGCTTTTTAAAATATCCCATAATGTGTTGAAGGACATTGATGTTTTTCTTGATGGTCGTTTGCAGTTTCAGGGTGTCCAGGAGCAGCTCCTGGTACTGCTGGAACAGGTCTTGGATGGGCAGGCGTTTGCCTTGGGCGACCAGCTTGCCCATCATACGGTAGTGTTTCTGGCTGTGAGACAGAAGCAGCAGTTTGTTGCGGGTGTGAAAGTCAACCAGTTTGCCGACACTTTTTCGTCCGGTCAGACATTCTCGCCAGCGCTGCATGGTGAAAATGCGCATGATGAAATTTTCCCGGATCTGAGGGTTGTTGAGCCGGCCGTCGTCTTCAACGGGAATCGACGGGAAACGGCGCATGAATTCCCGGGCAAAGATACCCACGCCCACCTTGCTGGGCATGCCCTTTTCGCTGTAAACCTTGACCCTGACCATGCCGCTGCTGGGAGAGTCGCTTTTGAAGATGAAGCCACAGAGATTTTCTTTTTCGAGCGCCTTGACGCGTTTTCTGGCCCATCGAACCATTCTGTCGGTATGGTCTGTTTTGCTTTTAAAGGTGATCAGCCGCGGATTTTCAGGATCGCCCACCAGACGCATGGATTCCCTGGGGACGCCCAGGCCGACCTCCACCTCGGGGCAAACCGGTACATATTCCACGAACTGCCCCAGTGTGTTGGTGAGGTATTTGTCCAGCTTGTGACCTGCATTCCAGCGCACCGGCTTCCCCAACAGGCAACTGCTGATACCGACTCTGACCTTCATGTCCATTGTGATCTCCTTGCTAATTACTTGAAAAAATCAGCGACAACGGTGTACCAGGCCCCTTCGATGGGTCTTCCTTGTGCGTCAAGGCTCTGACGGACGTCACTGGTTTGATCGGCAACCTCCCACTATATTTGATGTCACCGCTGATTGCCGAATCGAGTCGAAGATCCCGATTTTCATGCGGGGCAATGCGGAATGAATTGAACGCTCCCCGCAGCAAGCTGCGGCAAGTGCGCTCAAAATTGCGATTCAAATTTCTGCTTAACATCTGTTAATTGACGCATAGCCTATCATAAACACATCGATTTTCTAACAGGAAAACGAAAAGCCTGTCACCATTAAAGCATGACAGGCCTATACACGTCGGCGGTGACAAAGTCGCTCCCATTCCACCTGCGTCGTCTTTAATCCATCAGCGTCTCGCAACCGTCTTCTTGGCCGTTTCGGTAAGCAGGCGGCAGGCCTTGCTTTCCGGAGCAAAGATGAGCGCGCCACTCATGACAAGGAGCGGCAGCGCGAAGAAAAAGCCGATCACCGGCAGGACGATGCCGCCGATGAACGCGAGTACAAAGGTAAACGGAAGCAAGAAAAAGCCCAGGGTGCGGGCGGATAATTTTTCGGATAAACAGTCTATTTTTTTCATATATAAACCTCCTCGAGACTTGCATTCAGGGTCAGATGGTTCACATATACAATAAGCACTATTTTGGAAAATCAAACCCGGGCAATGTGATCTGCAGGCGGTGTGCGTTGCGGACACGCTAGATGTTTCGATGGTGGGCCTTGAAAAAGTCCCAGATGATGCCGGCGGCATCGAATCCCTTCAGGGGGTTCTCATCGTTCAGTTCAGCCGTATAGTATAGCCCCGGCCAGACGTGCCCCCACTTTTCCAGCAGATAGAGCACGACATCGGCACCCTGGCGGCACCCTTTCCAGGTTTGAATGCGGACACTGTTTTGACGACGTTCACCGGACAACGGTTCCCGATTGCAGCCATTGTTGGTCACCCAGAAACGGATCGAGTCCTCTATGGAAAGAAAGGTGCGCTTCCCCCCCCGTTTCGAGCTGACACCGCCTTGTGGCGGGACGGCATCGTCATCCAGGCCGTGAAACACGATTACCGGCAGGGGGCCGGACGGTTTCCGTGGGCGCCAAACGGGTACATTGTCGGAGGGCCTGCCCCCTATGGTTGCCGCGACAACCGCCAGCGCGGCCAGGGTGCCGGTTTTTTCCGCCGCAAACCGGTAGGCGAGCATGCCCCCGTTTGAGAATCCAACCGCATACGTGCGGTCGGGGTCGATCGACAGGCGCGTGCGAACATCGTCGATGGCTGTGGCGATGAAGCCAACGTCGTCGATACCGTCCTCGGCGGCTTTGCCGCAGCAGTGCCCGGCATTCCAGTGCTGCAAAAAACCAAACAGTCCCATGCCGTTGGGGTACAGCGCGACAAAGCCCTCCCTGTCGGCCAAATCGCTGAAGCCGGATCTTTTCTCGATATCCCATGCGGTTTCGAAGGCGCCGTGGATGACGACCACGAGCGGCAGGGGGGTCCGGTCTTCATAGGCCGGCGGAACGTGCACCAGGTAGGAGCGGCGGCTTCCCATGACGCGCACATCGACCTTGTTTTTATAGGTTTTCGATGCGGGGGGACTGTTTTTGGGAAGCGTTGCCGAACAGCCGGCGACAATGGATATCAGTATGACGCAGATCGTTTTCGTCCATGCATGCATTTGACGCTCCGGTCGTCATTGCGATCATCAGAAAAAATGGATCTGTCTACCGTATTAAGGCGCGGACGTTGGCCGGCAGGTAACGCCGAACCGGCCGTAAAGTTGTTTGTGCATGTTTGTGCATGTTAGCGCATTTGCCCTATAAATGTTCCGCTTCAACGTTGGACTGGCGGGTTGATTTTTCAAGGCACCATATCATCAATAATGGTTCTTTGTTTTCTATACCATCCCCTTGAAGGCGTAGAAGGTCAGGGAGAGGATGCCCGCCGTCACCAGGGCGATGGAGGTGTCCTGCAGGGGTTTGGGCACGCGCGCCAGCAGAATTTTTTCACGGACGCCGGCGAACAGGACCAGGGCCAGCCCGAAGCCGACGGCATAGGCAAAGGAGGCCACCAGGGCCTGCATGAAATTGTACTCTTCCTTGATGTTGATCAGGCACACGCCCATAACCGCGCAGTTGGTGGTGATGAGCGGCAGGAAGATCCCCAGCCCGGCGTAAAGCGCGGGGATGCTTTTTTTCAGAAACATCTCCACGAACTGCACCAGCGAGGCGATCACCAGGATAAAGGCGATGGTCCGCAGGTACTCCAGCCCCAGGCTCCTCAGAACGAATGCATCTACCATCCATGTGATGACGCCGGCCATCACCAGGACGAACACCACGGCCATGGCCATGCCGACGGCGGTTTCCATTTTCTTGGAGGTGCCCAGAAAGGGGCAGTTCCCCAGGTACTGGGCCAGGAGGATGTTGTTGATGAGAATGCAGCTGATGGCAAGCAGTACGTAATCGCCCATTGGTAATCTCCTATTTACTGCCCACGAGGTTCATCAGGCAGAGCATGAGACCGAGGCAGATAAAAGCGCCCGGTGCTTCGATCATAAAGGTGAAGGGGTGAAATGACGGGCCGAAAATCTGAATCGGCGTTTCCCATAAAGTCAGCGTGCCGTTGCCGAACAGCTCGCGTACGGCACCCAAGGAGGCCAGGGCCAGGGTAAAACCGACGCCGATGCCCAGGCCGTCGAGAAAGGACCTTACCACGCCGTTTTTACAGGCAAACGCCTCGGAGCGTCCCAGGACGATACAGTTGACGACGATCAGGGGAATGAATATCCCCAGCTTGAGAAACAGCGGGTAGGTATAGGCCTGCATCGCGAGTTCCACCACCGTCACGAAAGTGGCGATGATGATGATAAAGCATGCGATTCTGACTTTGGAAGGGATAACCTTGCGCAGTGACGATACCAGAATGTTGGAACACACCAGAACAAAAGTGGTTGCCAGCCCCATGCCGATGCCGTTTTCAACGGTCTTGGTCACGGCGAGGGTGGGGCACAATCCGAGTACCAGGCGAAACGGGGGGATCTCCTCCCAGAGGCCTTTGGTGAATTCTTGCACGAGCGACTTCGCCATCTTTTTCTCCCTATTTGAATTCCTTGAGCTTGGCTTGTATTTGTGGTTTCAGGCGTTTGTAGAGGGCCCCGGCCTGGGTAACCCCGGAAGACACCCCGCGCGAGGTGATGGTGGCGCCGGACATCGCATCGACCTGTCCGCCGTCCGCTTTGACCTTGAAGGTCTCTATCAGATTCATCCCCTTGAACTGGTTGGTGAAGGTGGGGTCGCTTTTGGCCTTCGACCCGACACCGGGCGTTTCACTGTGGGTGGTCACGCCTACACCGACGATCTTGTCATCTGTGACGTCGACACCCACCATGAGTCCGATGTCGCCGCCGAACCCCTTGCCGCTGCTTTCGAAGGCGACTTCGTGCGCCTTGCCGTCGAAGATGCCCACGAAGAAGCTGGCCTCGCCGCCGTCGTACTTGATCTTGAAGCGATCGACGATCGGGTCGTTGGAGGCGCCTTCCAGAATGCTTTTAATGGCGGGGCCCTTGACGAATTTCAATTGCTGATACTCGATCCGTTCTTTGGTCCCGTTTTTTACGGCGGCCAATAGCCCCCCGGAGAAGGAGCTCAGGACCGTGAGGACGACTACCATTTTAATGAGTTCACGCATGTCAAACAGCCTTTCCCATGGCTTTGGGCCGGATTTTGTCCAGCAGGGGGTTGATGAGGTTAATCAACAAAACGGCCAGCACGGTGCCGTCGATGTAAGCACCGATATTTCTGATCAGAACGGTCATGAGCCCCCCGGCGGCGCCGTAAATCAGCATGGGGACGGCGTTGACCGGCGACGACGAATCCTCGGTGGCCAGGAAGAAAGCTCCGATCAGGGTGTAGCCGGTACATATGTGAAAGAAAGGATCGGCATAGCGGGCGGGATCGATCTGGTTGAACAAAAAGGCGGTGATGAAGACGCCGGCCAGATAGGATACGGGAATTTCCCAGCGAATGAATCCTCTCGCGATCAGGTAAAGTCCACCCAGAATGAGACCGATGCCGAAAGTGGCGCCGATGCCTCCGGCTTGACGGCCTATCAGGAAATCGCCGATGCTGTATTGGTCGATGCCGCCGGCGCCGAAATTTTTCAATGCAGCCAGGGGATAGGCCATGGGGAAGTCGGTGGAGTAGTTGGCCAGCATGGCGTTGAAGTCGAAATAGTCCTTCCAGGAAACCATCAGGATGGCGATCGCGAGTGCCACGGGGTTGAACGCGTTGCCGCCGATCCCGCCGAATATCTGTTTGCCGACCACAATGGCGACGAATGTTCCCGTGATGACCAGCCACCAGGGGGCGGTCGCCGGCAGCATCATGGCAAAGAGCAGGCCGATAAGGGCTGCATTGCCGTCGCCGATGGAGACGGACCGCTTCATGGCCTTGTTCATGGCAAGCTCCCAGAGCATGGCCGTCGAGACGGCAAGGCACACAACGCCGATGGCCGGGATGCCGAACCTGAAAACGCCCCCCAGCAGGGCCGCGGGCAGGGCGGCACATATGATGTTGAGTTGGCGCCCGGCAATTCCGCTGCCATTGTGCAGAAATGGAGCATGCGAAACGATTAACTTGGTCTGGCTATTCATCTGTCGCCTCCTCGGTAGTCATCCGGCCGAGTTCGTGCTTTGCCAACCTGATGTACTGGAAAATCGGAATTTTAGAGACACATACATAACTGCAGAGGCCGCACTCGAGGCATGCATCGAGGTCATAGCCGTCGCGCGCTTCCTCGTATTGTCCCGCCTCCAGAAAACGGACAAGCATGCTGACCTGGATTCTGGCCGGGCAGACCCTGACGCAGTCGCCGCAGTTGATGCAGGGATAGTCGGATGTCAGGGAAATATCGGCTTTGTCCTGAAGCAGAACGGCATCGGTGGACGGCTGGACCGGATATTGCGCAGAAAATACGCTGTGGCCGGTCATGGGACCTCCGAGGATGATGCGATCCTTGTCCGCGAGGCTTACGTTGTGCGCTTTCAGGAGATCGGCGATGGGGGTGCCGATTCTGGCGGACACCAGCGAGCGGTTGCCCTGCTTGTCGATAAACGTGATCGTTTTTTTCAGGGGGATTCTTTTCTGGGTAAACGCGCGGCCGATGGATGCGACCGCTTCGGCGCTGAAAAAGCACACCCCCAGATCCTGAAAGCTTTTCCCGAGGGGGATTTCTTTGCCAATGACTTTTTGGGCGACGAGTATCGGAAAGCCCGAGGGATAGGCGGTATCCATGTACATGACCGAAGCCCCGATTTCACCGTAACCCTGCAGGGCGTCCCTGGGCGTGGCGATAACGATGTTGCCGATGCCGCTGATCGCTTTTAGAAAGGATATGCCGGCCTTGATTTCTTCCATGCGGGTGTTCAGCGTGTACTGGGCGGTCAGGACCAAAAGGTCCTCGTCCATGGCGCTCACAATGATGGTGTCGATCGGCCGTTCCGCATCCATCAGGGGCTTGAAGTCCGGTGCACCGGGAACGCAGGCGAGGAACGCGGCGGCGTTTTCGAGGGTCGGTTCGCATCGGGCTGCGAAGGTGTCATCCGCGGCTTCGTCACCCGCGGCGGTAATGGTTACGGCAGTGTATTCGCGTCCCGCTTCCCCGGGAAATCTTTCGACAGCCGCCACGGTGCCCGAAATGCTGGCGATGCCGTAGGCATCGGGCGCCGCGGCCAAAGCGATTTTCTGACCGGTCTTCACCTTGTCACCCGGCTTGACCAGGTTTTTGTCGATATCCCCGACCGGACAGGGTATCAGCAGGGTGACGCCGGCCGGCTTAGCCAGGGCGGCCGGTGCGGCCATTTTGCCGGCTATGGGCAGATATTGGATTCGAGGTCTGGTTAAACCGAAAAATGAGCGTTTTGTCATAATTCAACCTTTTTATTTTGCTGCATTTTTTTAAATGTCCCCCATGCGCACGACCAGTCTAATACGTGGTATGACACGCGGTGCAGGCAACCGGTCCGGCATCAAAGTTCTGATGGCAGTTGATGCACTGCTCATGAAACGCATCGGATCTTTTCAATATCTCCGTGCCCTCGACCTCATCGGCATCGTGGCATTCCAAGCATTTATCAGGGAGCCCGTTCGCCTCTTCCGTGGCATAATGGCAGTCGCCGCAAGCGATCAGGGAGGAATCGTCATCGATGGGGTGGTGGTGGCAATCGTAGCAGGACAGCCCGTAGTGCAGCTCTGAAGCGTGCGCCTGGTGGTCGAATAAAACCTTGCCCGCAACGACGTTGTAGGTTTTGCGCACCGGTTCTACAGGCGATTTTTCAGGGAATGCTGCATAACACAGGACACCGACAAGCAAGAGATATATGATCAACCCGTAGACAATTTTCAGCCTTTTCTCCGAGAGCATATTCAATATAACCCTTTCATCTTAATTAATGATTTGTTTTGGTGCAGCAGAGAACCGACTACCATAATGCGACCTCCCTTTCAAGTTTTTATTCATGCATCAGGACCGGGGCGGGCACACGCCGCAGAGACGGCAGGAGAGCGGGTCGCAGGCCCTGGTCTTTTGACCCTTTGCGGCGCGCTGATATTCCGACCAGAGAAAGGATTTGTGGACGCCGTGGTCGATGACGTCCCAGGGGAACACCTCATCGGCGGCCCGTTGGCGGTATACATAGAAATCCGGATCGAAGCCGGACGCCTTGAAGGTTTGGGCCCAGTTCCACCGGTGGTCCCTGCCGAGCAGGAGAAGATCGGCCAGGCGCCGGTCGCCGCGTGAGAAGAGGGCCTGCATGTAAGCCTGTCTGGGTGCTTCGGCATTCACCGTTATATTGGGCACGGCCTTCAGGGCGGATTTAATCCGTTTTATTTTTTCCTTCAGAAGAGACACTTTTTCCATGGGCGCCCACTGGAAGGGGGTATGGGGTTTGGGGATGAAGGCGTTCAGGCTGACGGTGATGCGGCCCATTTTTCCTTTGCGTTTGCTCGATTCGAGAAAGGCGCTTTTGATTTGTTTACACAGCTCGGCAACGGCATCCACGTCCGTCATGGTCTCGAAGGGCAGGCCGACCATGAAATACAGTTTCAAATTGGGCACACCGGCGGAAACCAGTTTTCCGGCTGCATGAATGATGTCCGTTTCCGAAAGCCCCTTGTTGATTACTGCGCGCATGCGCTCCGAACCCGCGTCGGGGGCGATGGTAGCGGTTTTCACCCTGTTTTTCCGCAGTTGGTGCAGCAGTTCATCGGTGAGGGCATCCGCCCTGAGGGAACTGAATGAGATTTCGATGCCGTTTGCGGCGCTTTCACGGCACAATGCGTCCAGCCCGGGCAGGTCGGAGACCGCCGCACCGACCAGGCCGACTTCGCGTGCCAGCGCCCTGCCTTGCCGGATGGTGGCGGCCAGTTCCCCGTGGGGCCTGAAGCGCGGGGGGCGATAGACATATCCGGCCGCGCAGAATCTACACCCGTGCGGGCATCCGCGGGACACTTCCACCAGAAACGTGCGCTCGAAAGTCGTGTGCGGGGTCACGACGGTGCTGCAGGTTGCCGTACCCGACAGGTCGTCCAGACGGGCCCGGTGGATAACGCCGGGAATTTTCGTTGTTACCGTCTTCAGGGATTTCAAGGTGCCGTCCGGGTGGTACCGGTCTTCGAAAAGAGACGGCGCATAAAAGCTGTCCATCTCCCCGGAGGCCTTCAGGAGCAGGTCCTCACGGTCGGGATACCGTGAAAAAAGGTCCATGAAGCGGGGAAGCAGCTTTTCGGCCTCGCCTATCAGAAAGCAGTCCATAAACCTTGCAACGGGTTCGGGATTCAAGAGGCAGGCTGCGCCACCCGCTGTTACCAGCGGGTGGCGGGGGTCGCGATCCTCGGCCAGGGAGGGGAGGTTGGCCGCATCGAGGATCGTGATCACATTGGGAAAATCGTTTTCAAACGATATGGAAAAAGCCACGACGTCGAAGCCGGAAACGGGCTTGCCGGACTCCAGGGAGGAAAGGGCCTTTGAACCGGTAGAACGGGGGGGCGGTAAAAAGGCCCTTTCACAGACCACACCCTCCAACGTGTTGAGAATGTGGTACACCGACTGAAAGCCCAGGTTGGACATGGCGACATGGTACGTGTTGGGGTACACCAGGGCCACGCTGATCATTCCGCCGTGCGCTTTGCGGATGGTCCCCGCCTCCGCCGCCAACAGGCGGAGACGTTCCCTGTCGCCTTTTCCGACCATCAGTCCGCTTTACGTCTTAAGAATGTAGGCACCTCCAGGTCGCTGTTGTCGATGATGATCCCTTCGGTGCTGCCGTAGCCGCCGTAGCCCGCGTCGTTGGTGGCTTCCTTCTGCCGGATGAACGTCGGTTCGTCGAAGTCGATGCCCCTTTCGATGTCCGCCGGGGTGATATCGCGCACCCTGCCGCGAAGCGGGTGGTCCGTGATCTTGCAGGCGGATGAGGTGTCCGGTCCCGATCCGATGCCCGTGGCGATGACGGTTACATGCATCTCGTCTTCGAGGGTGTCGTCGACCACCGTGCCCCAGATGATGTCCGCATCTTCGCCGACTTCATTGTAGATTCGTTCGGAGGCCTCCGTCATTTCCTCCATGGTGAGATCGCTGCTGCTGGTGATGTTCATCAACACGCCCTTGGCGCCGGAGATGGCGATATCTTCGAGAAGCGGATGGGATATCGCCCGTTCGGCGGCTTCCACGGCCCGGTTTTCGCCCCTGGAGACGCCGATGCCCATGATGGCCAGGCCGGCCCTTGACATGGTGGTGCGGACGTCGGCAAAATCGAGGTTCACCAGGCCCGGCATCATGATCAGGTCCGTGATGCCCTTGACCGAATGCAGCAGGATCTCGTCCGCTTTTTTGAACATGTCGATCATCTTGGCATTTTTGGAAGCCAGCCCCCTGAGTCGGTCGTTGGGAATGGTGATGACGGTGTCGGCCACTTCCTTGAGCGCATCGATGCCTTCGACGGCCTGCCGGGTTCTTTTCTTGCCTTCGAACGAAAAGGGCTTGGTAACCACGGCGACCGTGAGCGCCCCGATATCCTTGGCGATTTCGGCGATGACCGGCGCGGCACCGGTGCCCGTTCCGCCGCCGAACCCGGCGGTGATGAAGACCATGTGGCTGTTTTCCAGGGCCTGCCGAATCTTATCGCTGTTTTCCCGGGCGGCCTCTTTGCCGATGTCGGGATTGGCACCGGCCCCCAGTCCTTCGGTCAGCTGTTCGCCGATCTGGATGCGGACCTCGGCCCGGGAGACATCCAGGGCCTGGGCGTCTGTGTTGGCCGAGATGAACTTGACGCCCTTGAGGTTGCTGGCGATCATGTTGTTTATGGCGTTCCCCCCTGCGCCGCCGACGCCGATGACCTTGATTTTTGCCGATTTCTCATTTTCAATGTAAGTAAACATGTTCCCCCCCTTTGAATGGTTAACTGCATTTCGGTTGCTATTATTCAAGCTTGATATTTCATGACGGGACCGCCTGCGGGCACCGTTGTTGTCAGATGACGTCTTTGAACCACTTTTTCATGCGGCCCATGATGCCGTTGAATATGTTTTTGTCCCTGATTCTGAATTTTTTCGACGGATGCATCCGGGCGCCGTACAGTACCAGCCCGACGCCTGTAGCGTACATGGGGTTGTTGACGACGTCCACCAGCCCGCTGATGCCGCTGGGCTTTCCCAGCCGGGTCGGCAGGTTGAAGATAGATTCGGCGACATCGGTGATGCCGTCCAGCAGGGCGGTTCCACCGGTGACGACAATCCCCGAGTTGATGGCGTTTTCCATGCCGGCGCGGTATATTTCCCGCTGAATGAGGGTGAAAATTTCCTCCATGCGCGGCTCGAGGATTTCGCCCAGAATCTGGCGGGGCAGCTTCCTGGGATCGCGCCCGCCCATGCCCGGAACTTCGATGGCCTCGTCGCTGTGGATGTTGGCGGACAGGCAGGTTCCGAATTTCGTTTTGATCTTTTCCGCCTCCACCAGGGGCGCCCTCAGACCGATGGCAATGTCATTGGTCAGGTTGTTGCCCCCCAGGGACAGGACAAAGGTATGCTTGATGTTTTTTCCGGAGAAGATGGCCAGGTCGGACGTTCCCCCCCCCAGGTCGAGAAGCGCGGTTCCCAGCTCCTTTTCCTCGTTGGTCAGCACGGCTTCGCCGGAAGCCAGCGACTCCAGCACGATGTCGCAAACATCCAACCCCGATCTGTTGGCGCATTTGACGATGTTGTGGGCCGAGGTCACGGCACCGGTGACGATGTGGATCTTGGCCTCCAGCCGTACGCCGGCCATGCCCACGGGGTTCTGTATGCCCGTCTGCTCGTCGACGATGTACTCCTGGGGCAGCACGTGGATGACCTCGCGGTCCATGGGGATGGCCACGGCCCGGGCCGCGTCGATGACCCGCTCCACATCGTTTTTGGTGATTTCGGGCCCCTTGATGGCGACGATCCCGCGGCTGTTGAACCCGGTGATGTGCCCGCCCGCAATGCCGGCGTACACGGACGATATTTCGCATCCCGCCATCAGTTCCGCTTCCTCAACCGCTTTTTTTATGGATTCCACGGTGGACTCGATATTGACCACGACGCCTTTGCGGAGCCCTATGGAGGGGCTCGTTCCGGTGCCGATGATATTGATCTCTCCGTGGGAAACCTCGCCCACCACCGCACATATTTTGGTCGTCCCTATATCGAGTCCGACGACTATGTTTTCCTGCCCATGCACCTTTACACCTCCTTTTGACCCATGGCGGGCGACGCTTTTGTATCCAGGTTCACAACGATACGGTTGGGGTTGTTCAGATCGATCGAGCGCAAGATCAACGTTTCCTTTTTACCTTTGAAATAAATCAGGACTTTTCTGAGCACCTCGTATTTCCCGGGATAATCGTTGTATCCCAGGTGGATCGTCCCGGTTTCATTCCTGACATGCAGCGTGAGGCCGATGTCCCGGTCCACCTGGATACGGTCGATCCTGGAAACAGGGATGACGCTGCCGTCTTTCTGGCCGAGCCTCAACACGGACATGATGGCGGCAAAAGGCCTGCTGCAGGGGCCGTGGCCGACTTTCAGATCGGCGATGGAAAGGCCTGCGATCGTCGGAAGGTCCGTGGGGTCGCTTTCCTCCCACTCCTTGAAAATGATTCCCGACCGGTCGATGAGAAAGCGGCGGTTCATGTCGATAATCGCCAGGGGCACATGTTCCTTGATGCGGATGGTTATTCCCGAGGGTATTTCCCGGCTGATTTCGGCTTCTTTGATCCAGGGGTGGGCCAACAGCCTTTTGCGCGTGGTGGTCAGGTTGACGGAAAAAATATTCCTGCCGGGATAGACCCGGGCCTGTTCCACGATTTCTTGAGACGAAAGGCGTTCGCCGCCGGACACGGTGATCTCGGAGGCGCTGAAAAACGAAGACTGGGTCAAAAGGTCGTATCCGAATACAAAAGCGAAACTCATCAGGACAACGATAGCCAGGAGGGTGGTACCCTTGAGCACATTGCCCAGGGTCGCCATCATCCTGGCGTTCCTTTTGGCCCGGCTGTTTTTATAGTAGTTTCTTCTGGTTCTTTTTCGTTTTTTTCTATCCAACAATTTTAACCTCTGTCTCCAGTTTTACGCGATGATGTTCATAAACCGCATCCGTAGCCAGATCTACCAGCGCCAGGATGTCCGCCGCCGCGGCCCTGCCCCTGTTGACGATAAAGTTGGCATGCTTGGTCGATATTTCCGCATCGCCGATCCGCTTGCCTTTCAATCCGGCCAGGTCGATCAGTTCGCCGGCCGAGCGTTCCCCGGGGGGATTTTTGAAAATGCACCCTGCGCTGGGCAGGGTCCAGGGCTGCCGCCGGTTTCTGTGTTTCAACAGCCGGCCGGCCTCTTTACGCAGGCTGTCTCTTTTTCCCTTCCGCAACCGGAAGGCGGCTTCCAGGATGATGGGCTGCCGGCCGCGTTCTATTTTCAGTTCGGCCGGCCACGCCATTTTTCTGTAAGAGAAATGCAGCATCGCCTTTCCCATCGTCCGCACCCTTCCGGCCGGCAACAGAACCGTCACCGATTCAAGCAGATCGCCCATACAGGCGTCACCCGTCCCCGCGTTGACCCACAGGCTGCCGCCGACTGTCCCCGGGATGCCCAGGGCGAAATTGAAACCCTGCAAACCGTGCTTCAAACCGTAGGCGCACAGTGCGGAAAGCTTCAGGCCCGCCCCGGCTTTCACCAGCGGTCGCTCCGCGCCCGCGTTTCCGGTGACGATTTCCCGCAGACATCTGTCGAGCAGGACGACGATGCCGGAGATGCCCCGGTCCCTGACCAGGATGTTGCTGCCCGCGCCCAGGGGCAGGCAGGCGATGCCCCGGGCGTCGGCCCACCGGATCAGCCTGACCAGATCCTCCCTGCTTGCGGGTCTTACCAGCGCCTCTGCAGGTCCTCCCACCCTCAAGGTGGTGTGGCGCGCCATGGGCTCGTCGAAAACGACGTCCTGCGGGAGCGCTTGCGCCAGCCAGTCCCTGTCTTCCGGTTCGAGGGCTGTCATGCGGACTCCAGCAGCTTTTCACCGACCTTCCACACATCGCCGGCACCGAGGGTCAGCACGATATCCCTGTCGGCAAGGTGCTCCTGAAGACAGGCAACGGCCTCGTCCATGTCTTCCACACAGAGGACCTGTTTGTGACCGTGCGCCATGATGTCCGTACACAGGTCGTGACCGTCCACGCCGTCAATCTTTTCCTCGCCGGCAGGATAGATGGGTAACACCAGAAGCAGGTCCGAGCGATAGAAGGCCCGGGTGAACTCGTCGAAAAGATCCCTCGTCCGCGTATAGCGATGCGGCTGAAAAACGACGACTTTGCGCCTGTCGGGCCACGCTTCTTCGAGCGCCTGAAGCGTCGCTTTGATTTCGGTGGGGTGGTGCCCGTAGTCGTCGATGACCGTGGCCCCCCGCAGCTGGCCCTTTATTTCCAGCCGGCGCTGCACCCCTTCCGCCTGCTCGAGCGCCGCTCTTATTTTGTCGAAGGGCATGCCGAGCTCAAGACCCACGGCGATGCTGGCCATGGCATTGTATACATTGTGCAGTCCCGGGAGATTGAGTTCGACCCGGCCGAGCTCCTTTCCCTGGAAGGAGACGGTGAATTGACTTTTCAACTCGTGGAACACCACCTTTTTAGCCTGTATGTCGGCCTGGGGCGTCATGCCGTAGGTTACGTATCGTTTTCTGACCATGGGAATGATGCTCTGGACATGGTCGTTGTCCAGGCAAAGAACCGCGAGGCCGTAAAAGGGGACCCTGTCGATGAAGCTCAAAAAAGCCGCTTTGATGGCTTCCAGGTCCGTATAGTGATCCAGGTGCTCCCGGTCGATGTTGGTTACCACGGCGATGGCGGGCGACATTCTTAAAAATGACCCGTCGCTTTCATCCGCTTCGGCCACGATGAATTCACCCTGTCCCAACAGGGCGTTGGAGCCGATGCTTTTCAACTTGCCGCCGATGACCACGGTGGGATCGAGGCCACCATTGGCCAGCACGGCGGCGACGATGGACGTCGTCGATGTTTTGCCGTGGGCGCCTGCCACGGCGATGCTGTATTTCAGGCGCATCAGTTCGGCCAGCATTTCCGCCCTGGGTATGACGGGTATCGAAGCCTGTTCGGCGGCCATTACCTCCGGGTTGGAAGCGCTTACGGCGGAAGAGGTTACCACCACATCCGCGCCGCCGACCTGCCCGGCGTGATGCCCCTTGTAGATCGTGCCCCCCAGTTTCCCCAGCCGCCTGGTGATGTCGGTGTCCTTCAGATCGGAACCGGACACCGTGTATCCGAGGTTGAGCAACAGTTCGGCGATGCCGCTCATGCCGATGCCGCCGATACCGACGAAATGGATGTGATATTTTTTGTGGTACATGGGTCGCTGTTGCTCCCGTGTTAATTTTTAAGTTTTTCGTTTTAGGCGGCGTTCGGTTTCAATGCTTTCAGCTACCTAAAACCTGACACTTTAAACGCGAAACGATTTATATTCGATCGTCGACTACCGATAATGTTAAGAAAAAAAATTTCTTACCCTGAATGAACGAGTTCATACATGTCATCCACGATCACCCGCGCGGCATTCGGACGCCCCAGCATGGAGGCCCGATGCCCCATTCGAGCGAGCAGGTCCGGGGAACCGGCATAGTGTTGGATGCGCCCTGCCAGCCGTTCTCCCGTAAGATTTTTTTCCAGGATCAATTCAGCCGCTCCGGCCGCTACCATACTTTCGGCGTTCAGCCGCTGGTGGTCGTCGGCCGCGTGCGGGTAGGGGATGAATATGACGGCCTTGCCCAGCACCGTGACCTCGGCGACCGTGGTTGCACCGGCCCGGCAGATAATCAGGTCCGCCCTGCGGTACTGCTGCGCCATGTCGGTGAAAAACGCCTTGACGGTGCTGCTGACACCGCTTTCTGCATAGGCCTTTTGCATCGTCTCCACATCGTCGCTTCCGGTCTGGTGGATGACGTGAAGGCGATGGCGGCCTTCCATGAACGTCAGGGCCGAACGCATGGCCAGATTGATGCCATGCGCCCCCTGACTGCCGCCGACCACCAGGACGGTAAGCGCCTTCGCCGCATTGGCCCCGGTCTCACCAGCCTGCTCGAGCGGCGGTGTTGCCGCAAAAAATTCCCGGCGCACCGGGTTGCCCGTCACCAATGCCTTTTTTCCCGTCCGGATTCCCTTCGTCTCCGGGAAGGAAAGATAGAGGCGGTCGGCGATGTGTGACAGCCACCGGTTGGTGATGCCCGGCAGCACATTCTGCTCCTGGAGTGCGGTTTTCACGCCCATCATCCAGGCTGCGGCGACCACGGGGCCGGCCGAGTAGCCGCCCACACCCAGGACCAGGTCCGGCCTGAAGCTTTTCAGTATTTTCGCGGAGGCGTATAGGCTCATGGGCAGCAGCGTGAAGGCCCGGGCCTGTTTCAGCAGCCCCAGGTTCTTGATGCCCTGCACGCTGATGGCTGCATGGCAAAAGCCCTTTTCGCCAAGAATCGCGGTCTCGAACGGTTTGCCCGTCCCGATGAAAAGGACGCTGCTGTCGGTGTTTCTGGCAAGAACCTCCTCGGCAACCGCGATACCCGGAAAAAGGTGGCCGCCGGTACCGCCGCCGGCGATAACCAACCGCACGGGGCGGCTCTTTTCGGCGGCAGCCGGCTGTGCGTCACGGGACGGACGCTTTTCGGACGGGCGTGAGACAGCCCCCGCCTCCGGAAAAGGTCCTCCGGTATGTGCACAGGCACTACTTGGCATGCGTCCTCCCCGAATGCCGCGCGCCGATGTTCATAAGGATGCCGATAGACGCCATGTTGATCAGCAGGGACGTACCGCCGTAGCTTAAAAAGGGAAGGGTCAACCCCTTGGTCGGCAGCAGTCCCAGGGTCACGCCCATATTCACACAGACCTGCATCGCGATGGCGGCGATGATCCCCGTGGCCAGATAGGTTCCGAACGTATCGTCGGCATGGCGCGCAATGTGGATGCCGCGCCACAGAATGAGGGCATAGATCCCGATTATAAACAGGGCGCCCCAGAGCCCGAGCTCTTCTCCGATAACCGAAAAGATGAAATCCGTGTGGGGTTCCGGAAGATAGAAAAGTTTCTGATAGCCCTTGCCAATGCCGGTTCCCCAGATCCCCCCGGTGCCGAAAGCCATGAGTGAGTGCACGATCTGATAGCCTTCATCCGTTGGATATTGCCAGGGGTCGAGAAAGCTCAGGATGCGCCGCACCCGGTATTCGGCACTGAGCATGAAATAATATGCCAACGGCAGGATCAGCAGCAGCGCCGAGAGGAGGTGAAGGATGCGGACCCCCCCCACGAACATCATCATCCAGGCGATGGAGGCCAGTATGGCGACTGAACCGAAATCCGGCTGCATGAGGATCAGAATCGTGAACATGCCCAAGACAATCACGTGCGGCATAAATCCGACCGAGAAGTTCTTGATCATCTCCTGTTTTTTGCTCAGGGAGTATGCCAGGTAGATGATCAACGCCAGCCGGGCGAATTCCGACGGCTGAAAGGAGAGCGAACCGATCTGCAGCCACCGGAACGAGCCCCCGGCGGAAATCCCCAGAGAGGGGATTTGCACCGCAACCAACAGGACCAGGGCCGTGAGCAGAAGGGGATAGGTCAGGAGCCGGTAGATCCTGAAAGGCACATGGCTGCAGACAACCAGGGCGATAATCCCCGCCAGAGAAAAGAGCGCCTGCTTTTTCAGAAAATAATAGTCCGAACCGAACCGTTTCAATGCCAGGGCCGAGCTGGCGCTGTAAACCATGACGATGCCGATCCCCACCAGAAACAGCACGGCAAAGAGCAGGGTGACGTCGTATGTCGATGTTTGACTTTGCTTCATGCTACAGGCTCACCAGCTTCCGAATGCGGTTGTTGCAACCTTCTTTTCCTTGTTCCGTTTGTTTTGCCGCGCAATTCCAGTACATTTCACCGCAACTTCAGTGTGCTCATCGAGACCAGGGCCAGGGCGATGGCGATGATCCAGAAGCGGACGATAATTTTGGGTTCGGGCCAGCCCTTGAGTTCAAAGTGGTGATGGAGGGGGGCCATCCTGAAAATCCGTCCACCATTGGTCATTTTGAAGAAGCCCACCTGAAAAATGACCGACAGGGCTTCGATGACGAACAGCCCGCCGACGATTATCAGTAAAATCTCCTGCTTGGTTACCACCGCCACGACGCCGAGGGCGCCTCCCAGAGAGAGCGACCCTACATCTCCCATGAAGACCTGGGCCGGGTACGTGTTGAACCACAAAAATCCCAGTCCGGCTCCGGCGATGGCGCCGCAGAAAATGGTCAGCTCCCCACATCCCGCCACGTAGTTGATCTGCAGGTAATCGGCCATTTTTATATGCCCGGCCACGTATGCAAAGATCATGTAGGTGACCGCGGCGATGGTTACAGGGCCGATGGCGAGTCCATCCAACCCGTCGGTCAGGTTGACGGCATTGGATGCCCCCACGATGACCAGCACGGCAAACGGAATGTAGCCCAGGCCGAGATCCGGGCTAAATTGCTTGAAAAACGGGATGGTGACCCGGGTGTCGAAATCGGGGTTGAGATACAGCAGAAGACCGGCGAAGGCCGCCAGAACCACCTGGCTCGAAAATTTGGCTCCGGCGGTCAGCCCCTTGTTTCTTTTTTTGACCAGCATCAGGTAATCATCGGCAAAACCGATCAGCCCGTAGCCGCCGACGACACAAAGCGCGATCCAAACGTATCCGTTGGTCAGGTCCCCCCACAGAAGCGATGCCGTCACGATGGAGAAAAGGATGAGGATGCCGCCCATGGTGGGGGTTCCCGCTTTCGAAAGGTGGCTTTCGGGGCCGTCTTCCTGAATGTATTGGCCGACCTGCATTTTTTTGAGCCGGCGGATTACCCACGGACCGAGAATGAAACAGATCAGGAACGCCGTCAGGCTGGCGTATATGGTCCTGAAGGTAATGTAGCGGAATACGTTGAACGCCGAAAACGTGGTGTGCAACGGATATAGCAGGTGATAAAGCATGTTTTACCTTTACCCGAAGGTGTCGATCAGTTTCTTGACGATCTGTTCCATCCGCATACCGCGGGAGCCTTTTATCAAAACACAGTGCCGGGGACCGGTCCTGGCGATCAGCTGTTCGGTGATTATCGACAACGATCCGGCGACGATTTTTCCGGCGGCCATGCCGCCGTCGATAGCCCCCTGGGCCGTGTCACGCGCAAATTCGCCGGTCAGGTACAGCCTTTGGAGGCCCGCCGTGGCGGCGTGGTAGCCCACCTCCCGGTGCAGGCCGGCGGATGCGCTCCCCAGTTCCAGCATGTCGCCCAGCACGGCCACCCGCCGGTCATCCTGTCCCGTCTGCTTCAACGTGTCGAGCGCGGCTTTCACCGAGCCCGGATTCGCGTTGTATGTATCGTCGATGATGCGGGCGCCGTTGGCGAGCTTCCGAATATGCAGACGGCCGTTGACCGGTTTAAAGCGTTCCAGCCCCTTCTTGATGTCGTGCAGGGGGATACGCATCAAATAGGCGGCCGCAGCCGCGGCCAGCGCATTGGAGACCATGAAGAGACCCGGTGTTTCCAGAACCACTTCGATCGCGTCGGCGGGCACTTCCAGCAGAAAGGAGACGCTGTCCCCCATGTTTCTGATGCGGCTGGCGCGCACGGCGGCGCTTTGGGATGTGCCGAACAACAGCACGTCGCCGGGAGCATCCTCAGCCAGGGCGAGCACGTTGCGGTCATCGGCGTTCAGAACGGTCGTGCCGCCACGGTTCAGCTTTTCCAGAAGTTCACCTTTGGCGCGCAGTACCCCTTCCACCGATCTCAGGCCCTCCAGGTGGGCCGGGGCCACGTTGGTGATCATGCCGATGTCCGGGCGACAGATCTCCGCCAACCTGGCGATCTCGCCCGGCCGGTTCATGCCGAGTTCGAGCACGGCCAGGTTGTGGTTGCGCTGCAACCTGAGCAGGGTAAGGGGCAGGCCGATCTCGTTGTTGAAGTTGCCGGCGGTCGACAGCGTCATGTATTTCAGTCCGGTGATGTGGGTCAGCATGGTCCTGGTCGACGTTTTTCCGTTGGAACCGGTCAGGGCGATGATCGGGACCTGTACCCGGTTGCGATTGTAGGCCGCCAGGTCACCCAGGGCGCGGATCGTGTCGGCCACGCCGATGATGGTGCTGTCTCCGAAATCGGAGGTCCTGAACAGCGTGGCGCCGACCTTGGCTTTTTCCACCAGAACCCCTTTTATTCCGTCTTTCAAAACATTTTCCACAAACGTGTGGCCGTCATGCGTTTCTCCGGCGATAGCGACAAAAATGGCATCTCTGCCGATGGCCCTGGAGTCGATACTGATGCTGCCGAAAACACGGTCGCCCGTCCCCGACAACAGTTCCCCGCCCGTTGCGGCGAGGATATCGCTCGTGTTCCATGGTATGGGTTTCGTGTCGTTCATCGCCCGGTCTTACACCTTAAAAGATAGTGTGTTGTGTTGGGTGTTTTGTATTTTGCGAAGCCGAAGCTTTTCTCTCCATTACAATTTTCCGAACACCAAATAGGAAAAACCAAACACCAAAAACTAATTCCCAAGCGCTTCTTGCGCTTCCTGCATATCATCGAAGGGCAGGGTGCGCTTGCCCACGATCTGATAGGTCTCGTGTCCTTTTCCGGCGATGAGGACGATGTCGCCGGGGGCGGAGGCCTCGATGCCGAGGCGAATGGCGCTTCTCCGGTCCGGTTCCACAAGATACCCGCCCGTCTGCCATCCGTTTCGAATCTGTCCCGGGTTGTACTCGCGCCGGCACACCGTTTTCAGCCCCGGCAGGATGTCGTCGATAATGGCGGCCGGTTCTTCCAGGCGCGGGTTGTCCGAGGTGACGATGGTCAGATCCGACAGCCGGCCCGAAATCTCGCCCATCATGGAGCGTTTGGCCCTGTCGCGGTTGCCGCCGCAACCGAAGACGCAGATCAGCCGGCCGTGCCCGAGGGCCTTCAGGGCCTGCAGTACATTTTCAAGCGCGTCGGGCGTGTGCGCGTAATCCACGTAGACGTGCCGGTCGACCGGACCCGGGACCCTTTGGAGGCGGCCCGGAACCGCCGGAAGATTTTCTATGCCCGCTTTGAGTGCTTCCGGCGCCACATTCAGTGCCACGCCGATTCCGACGGCGCAGAGAATGTTCGCCAGGTTGAAGTGGCCGGTCAGTTTGGAGCGATATCCGAATTCGCCTGCCGGTGTCCGGATGACGCCTTCGATTCCCTGAATTCCGAGATCTGTCGACAGCGGGCGCACCATGGCTGCCGGCCCGTTTCCCACGGTGATGCACGGACAGGAAAGCTCCCGTACAAGTTCGCGCCCCCTTTCATCGTCTACGTTGACAACCGCCACACCGTCATCCGGGTTCAGGTGTTCGGTAAAAAGCCGTTTTTTACATTTCCAGTAGGACTGCATCTCCAGATGATAGTCCAGATGGTCCTGGGTGAGGTTGGTGAAGGCGCCCACATCGATGGCGCATTTGAATATTCTGTCGAGGTCGATGGCATGGGAGGAGACTTCCATGATCACATGGGACACTCTTTCCGCCAGCATTTCGGCCAGGATGCGCTGCAGGTCCAGCGATTCCGGCGTGGTAACGGGGTTGTCGAAAACCTTTTGGTTGTAGCGGTAGTTGACGGTTCCGATGACGCCCACGTTGAAACCGGACGATTGCAGCATGCGTTCGACAATGAATGTGGTCGTCGTTTTGCCGTTGGTGCCCGTGATGCCGGCGACGACCAGTTTCCTTGACGGATGGTCGTAAAAGCGGTCGGCGAGGGCGGCCAGCGCCTTACGGGTGTCGGCAACCCGATAGCAGGGGATATCCACTTTGACCGGCTTCTGGACGACGATGGCGGCGGCTCCCTTTTCGAGGGCATCGCCGATGAAATCGTGACCGTCGGACACCATGCCGCGGATGGCCACGAAAAGGCCGCCCGGCGCAACCTGCCTGGAGTCGTAATGGATGGAGCCGATGCGGCAGTCATCCGCTTTTGCAGGCGCTGCGAGAATCTTCTGGTCGATTCCCTGTATGAGGCGGTTCAACATCATCCCTGGTTAACCCCTGTGGACACTCTCAGTTTGTTCTTTTCGATTTCCGGTGGAATATTCAGGTAGTTCAAGGTTTCATGGGCAATTTTCCCGAAAGCGGGTGCGGCAACCGTTCCGCCGTAGTGCGATCCCTCGGGTTCGTCGACGACCACCAGGATAACGACTTCAGGCGATTTTGCAGGGGCGAAGCCCAGAAATGAGGATATATATTTCCCCGCGGCATAGGTGCCGTCGGTGTCGATTTTCTGGGCCGTCCCGGTTTTGCCGGAAACCGTATACCCTTCCAGGGCGGCATTGACGCCGGTCCCCCCTTCGGTGACGACGGTTTCCATGATGCGTTTCACGATACCGGCCGTTTTGGCCGACACCGCTTTCCCGACGATGTGGGGCTCGGTTTTCTGGATGATGGCTCCGTTGTGGTCCGTTACGGCGGCAACGATATAGGGTCGCATGAGGTCCCCGCCGTTGGCGATGGCCGAGGCGGCGGTCACCAGTTGAAGGGCCGAAACCGACATTCCCTGGCCGAAGGATATGGCGCCGGTGTCCACCCGTGTCCACCGCTTGGCGGGGGTGAGCACACCGGATGTCTCCCCGGGGCAGTCCAGTTTGGTTTTTTCCCCGAAGCCGAACCCGGTGAGGGTGCGGTGCAGGCAGTCGGGACCGACGGTTTCGACCACTTTGACAACACCGATATTGCTGGAATACTTTACAATTTGCTGCAGCGACAGCCAACCGCGGGGGTGGGTGTCGTGGATCACGTTCCTGCCGATGTGATAGACTCCGTTTTCGCAGTAGAAGATGGTGCTAGGGGTGCAACGGCCGGATTCGAGGGCGGCGGCGGCCGTGAAAATTTTCATGGTCGACCCGGGTTCGAAGGGGTCGGTGATTGCGCGGTTGCGCCAGGTATTTCGCGGAAAGTTCCCGAAATCGTTGGGGTTGAACAGGGGAATGTTGGCCATGGCCAGAATGGCTCCTGTTTCCGGGTCCATGACAATGGCCATTCCCGACTTGGCCGAGTGCTCTTCGATAGCTTCTTCCAGCGCTTTTTCGGCAATGAACTGGATCGTGCGGTCGATGGTGAGCACGATGTTTTTGGCATTGTCGACCACCGGTGTGGCCGCCGCCTCGTCCGGGTGTTCCTTGGCGAATCGGCGGCCCAGGGCATCCTTGAGGACCACCAGGCTGTTTTCCTGCCCCCGAAGCATACTGTCATAGTAGTATTCCACGCCTTCCAGGCCGTGACCGTCGGTGCCGGTAAAACCGAGCACCTGGGCGGCAAGCATCTTGTTGGGATAAAAACGGCTGTAGGCGGGTATGAAATCGATGCCCTCAAGGCCGAGGGCTTTCACTTCGCGCAATTCCTTGGGGGACGTTTGGCGTTTGACCCATATGAAGCTGCGCTGGGATCCGATCTTTTTTTCGAGTTTGCGCCTGTCGAGGTTCAGGATCTTGGCCAGCCTGGCGGCGGCACCCTTTTTGTCCTTTAACCGGTGAGGATAGGCGGCTATCGATGTGGTTTCGATGCTGACGGCCATCGCATGGTGGTTGCGGTCGAAGATCTGGCCGCGCTTGCTGGTGGTAACCAGGTCTTTTTCGTACTGGTTGGCCGCTTTTTCGGAAAGCCATCCGCTGCAGAACAGCTGCAGGTAAACGACCTTGATGCCGATGACCGTCATCAGCAAAAAAAAGAACAGGCCGACAATGCCTATTCGCATGTTGACGTATTTGTTTTTGTCGGCCTTTTTCTTCATGGCATGATGATGGTCTGATCGGCCTTGGGCATGATAAGGCCGAGTTTTTCGCCGGCAATGCGCGCGATGCGCTCCGGTGATTTCAAACGGGCCAATTCGATTTTGAGGTTGTTCTGATACGCCACCAGATTACCCCTTGTTTCAATTTCGGCGGCCACTTCGTAGCCGATACGGACATTGTTTACGCGGCACCACGTATAAAAAAAAAGTTCAGCCAGGAACAACAGCAGGATGGCGAGCCACACCCCGGTCAATCTTGTTTTCGGGTTTTTCCTTACGGGCATACCTTCACCGCCGCTCTCAATCTGGTACTGCGTGCCATCGGGTTGACGGCGATTTCTTCGGCAGACGGCCGCCGCGCCTTTTTCGTGAGCACCTGTAGCTGGGCCTTCCTCCCGCAGGCACACACGGGAAGGTCCGGCGGGCAGGTGCATGGGTTTTCCAGCATGCGCAAGCGGTGCTTGACGATCCGATCCTCCAGTGAATGAAACGCAAGAATACAGATACGGCCACCCGGCTTTAGAAAATCGACGGCGGTGTCCAAAAACTGCTCCAGGCGTTCCAGTTCCCTGTTGACGGCTATGCGCAGTGCCATGAAAACGCGCGTTGCCGGGTGCAACCCCGGTTTGCGCAACGCTTGCGGCACACACCGGCTCACGATGTCCGCCAGCTGGCTGCTGAAGCGTATCGCCTCTTTTTTTCTTTCCATGGTGATGCGTCGGGCTATCTGCCCGGCCCGGGGCTCCTCGCCGTAGCGTTTGAATAACCGCCTGAGTTCGGATTCATCCAGGTCGTTTACCAGATGCTCCGCCGTGATGTCGGAACGGATGTCCATGCGCATATCCAGCGGTTCTTCCCTGCTGAAGCTGAACCCGCGTCCGGATGAAGCTATATGGTGGAACGATATACCAAGGTCGAGAAGCATGCCGTCCACGGCAGGGATGTTCAGCCGGGATAGCAGATCCGACATTTGTACGAAATTGCCGTGAAAGAGGTGGACCGTCGCATTGAAATGGTTGAGGGTGCAAAGGGCATTGTCGATAGCATCGCGATCCTGGTCCATGCCGACGAATATGCCGCCGGGCTCGATGGCACTGCAGAGAGCGGCGGCATGTCCGGACCCGCCAACCGTTCCATCGAAAAAGATGTTTCCGGGCTTGGGGTCCAGCAGCTGCAAAACTTCCGTAAGCATAACCGGGATATGCGCATAGCCCATCGGGTCAAATTCCCAGTTTTGCGATTTCGTTGCGGACTTCCTCCTTTTGCATGTCTTTCTCCATGAAGCCGTTTTCCTTGTCCCAGTTCTGGCGGGACCAGATTTCAAAGTGGTCCAGAACCCCCACCATGACGATTTCCCGGTCAAGGCCGGCATATTCCCTCAGTGTCGGGGGGATCAGGATGCGGTCCTGACGGTCACAGCCGCACTCGAAGGCGCCGCCGATGAACACCCGCCGAAAGCGGCGCATGGCGTCGCTTTTCTCCGCCAGGGAGAGAATTTTTGCTTCGATTTTTTCCCAATCCGGCAGGGTGTATGCCACGAGGCCGTTATCCATCCGCGAAATCATCAGACAGGCGTTTTCGCTTTTCTGAATGGGCGTACGAAACCGTTTGGGAATGATGATTCTTCCCTTGGTGTCGATGGTATGGAAAGAGCTTCCCCGAAACATAATTCACCAATAATATCCACTTAAATCCACTTTCTGGCGATAAAAACCTATTATTGAAAAAAAGTCAAGAAAAAATTTAAATAATTCCGATATTTTTTATAATAATTATTGAGTGTTAATCAAAAATAAGGAAAAATTTAAAGATGTGGATCTTTGTGGGGGAAATTTTATTGAATAGGAATTTTATGGTCTAAGGAGGGGACAGCGTCAAAATTGCGATTATTTAACGGTTAAAAGTTGACAATAAATCGGCAGGGTTGATACTGATTAGCGCATGCATATTCGACAGTTCAGATACGCTTCAGACAACTTAAGTTATTTGATTTATGGAGAAAATCAGGCTTTAGCCATTGACGGTGGCGCTGTCGACGAGATTCTGGGGTTTATCGGGGATGCCGGCCTGGAGCTTTCAGCCGTTACCAACACCCACTCCCATGCGGACCACACCTCGGGAAATCAGGCGCTTCTGGAAAAGACCCGGGCCCGCTATCAGGATCACCGTGCGCTGGCGCATGCAGGGGAATTGTCGCTGGAAAAGGAGATTATCCAGGTTTACCCGACCCCCGGCCATACGCTCGATTCGGTCGTGTTTCACTGGAACAAGATGCTGATAACCGGCGACACCCTGTTTAACGGCACGGTGGGGACCTGTTTTTCAGGCGATCTCAAGGCCTTTCACCGCTCTATCCGGCGGTTGGTCAAACTGCCTGAAGATACGCTGATCTATGCCGGTCATGATTACCTGGAATATGCCATGGCGTTTGCCAGGCTCGTAGAACCCGGCAACCGGGAAATCGACGGCTATCTCGAGGCCTATCGGCCGGCGCATGTTGTTTCAGAACTGGGGGATGAATTGAAAGTCAATCCATTTCTGCGGTACAACCACCCGGAGATGATTGAGATCCTGAAGGAGCGCGGTTATGCCGTCGCTTCGGAATACGAACGGTTCGAAGGGGTCATGCACCTGGAATAAAAATGAAAATGTACGCAACGAGCCCCCTGAAAAAAGAAAAAGCATGCGCGCCGGTGACCGTCGGATCCGAGGAGGGCTTGAGCACCCTGGTTACAAACATCAAACGGCAGGCGGCCGGGATGCTTGCGGGGCACTCGAGGAGCCACGACTGGGAGCACACCCAGCGGGTTTTCCGGTTGTGCCGCCACATCGGGTCGGTCGAGGGAGTGGACATGGAGGTGGTTCTTGCCGCCGCCTGCCTGCACGACATCGGGCGCCGTTATCAGGACAGGTCAGGCGGGAAGGTGTGCCATGCCTTGAAGGGCATGGAACTGGCGCGTCCGATCGTCGAACCATTGCCGATTTCGGAGGACCGCAGGGCCAACATTCTGCATTGCATCGCGGCGCATCGTTTTCGCAAACCGCCGGCGCCGGCAACCCCGGAGGCCAGGGTTCTGTTTGACGCCGACAAACTGGATGCCATCGGCGCCGTAGGGGTTGCCAGGGCGTATTTGTTTGCCGGTGAAGTGGGCGCCCGGCTGCACAATTCCGATGCGAATGTGGCGGAAACCAGCGCCTACTCGTCTGAAGATACCGGGTTTCGGGAGTTTACGGTCAAGTTGTCCAAAATCAGGGACCGCATGTTAACCGGTGAGGGCATGCGGATAGCGGCTGGCCGGCATGCGTTCATGGCGGCGTTTTTTGAACGGTTGGAAGCCGAACACAGGGGCGATCTGTAGGCGTGGCCGGGTCGAAAACCTATTTTGACCAAATATTGAACACTCCCCGCAGCAAGCGTAAGGGGAATCTCCACCGTAAGGAATTCTATCACTTATGATTCGCTCGCTTACCCTGCAGCAAGCTGCAGGGAATGCGCTCGCTGTCTCGGTTCAAAAACGGTTTTAATTCCGGGATGGATGTACACGTACGCGTCTCTCGGAACATCCTTAAAACGATAAGGAGCGGTTTATGAGCATCAATGTCGTAGACAAGATCGACGGATTGGTAAAAGTGAGGCACGTGCTTATCAGTGTTTCGGACAAAAGGGGCCTCGAGGCGTTCATTCCACGCCTGGTGGAGCTCAGTCCGGAAACAAAATTTTTGAGCACCGGGGGTACGTACAGCCGCCTGAAGGAGATCATGGGCGCAACGGCGGACACCCGCCTCAGTCAGGTGGCGGATTACACCGGGCAGCCGGAAACCCAGGGCGGACTGGTAAAAACACTGGACTTCAAGATCTATTTGGGCCTGCTGACGGAAACCTACAACGAGGCCCATCAGCAGGATTTGGCCAGGACGCAGAGCGTTCCCATCGACATGGTCGTTGTCAACCTGTATCCCTTCCGGGAAACCATTGCCAAGGAAGGGGTGACCGTGGAGCAGGCCCGCGGCAACATCGACATCGGAGGTCCGTGCATGATCCGTGCTTCGGCCAAGAATTTTATCCGGGTCGCATCGGTGGTGGATCCGGACGATTACCCCGCCATACTGGACGAGTTGGCGGAAAACGGCGGTGCGACGTCGCTGGATCTCCGGTTCCGCCTGGCGCAGAAGGCCTTCGGGCACACGGCGGAATACGATGGCACCATCCGGGATTTTTTAAGGGCCAAAACCGTTGGGGAGGTGGATGGCTGCTACGAGAAAGATTGAGAACATTTCCTGTTTTCGTGATGGTTCCGATTTTTCGAAAAGACAAGGAGTTCAAACCAGAGGAGGCTTGTCATGGCCGATGACCTGAAAAAGATGTACCGCACCATCGTGGACGACCACTTCCCGCCGAAGATGGAAATCAGCTTCGTGGACGACAACCAGCGGCAGACGCTTTTTTACGAAAAGGTGATCTGGCGCGTCGGCGGCGTCGACAAAGGATTGAGGTACGGCGAAAATCCGGGGCAGGAAGCGGCCCTGTACCGGCTTGCAAACGGCAACCTGGTATTGGGTGAGACCCAAACCATTCAACCCGGGCAATATCTGGCCTCGGACATCGAGCTGCTGCAGTCCGGCAAGCATCCCGGGAAGACCAACCTGACGGATGCCGACAATTCCCTCAACATTCTCAGGTATTTTGTCGATCGGCCCACCGTGGTGATCGTCAAGCACAACAACCCCTGCGGTGTCGCCCAGGCGGATTCGCTGGAGGAGGCTTACGTCAAGGCCAACATGGCGGACCGCGTAGCGGCGTTCGGCGGCTGCATCGCGGCCAACAGGGCGGTGGACCGGGCGGCCGCCGAAGCCATTGCCGGCCAGTATGCCGAGGTGGTGGTGGCGCCGGACTTCGAGGACGGTGTCATGGCTGTTTTCGAAAAGAAGAAAAATCTCAGGGTGATAAGAATCGGCAATATCGACCGACTGCAGACGTTTGTCGGACAGCGCTGCGTCGAGTTCAAAAGCCTGATCGACGGCGGCATCATCGCCCAGTGGTCCTTTGTCCCGGCCGCCAGGACCAAGGAAGACCTCACGCCGGCCAGTTGCGAGTACAAAGGCAAGACCTACACCATAGGGAGGGAGCCGAACGAAAAAGAGTATGCCGACATGCTGTTCGGGTGGCTGGTGGAATCCGGCATCACCTCCAATTCGGTCATTTATGTCAAAGACCTGGTAACGATCGGCATCGGCACCGGAGAGCAGGACAGGGTCGGGGTGGCCGAAATCGCCCGGGACAAAGCCTACCGGAAACTGGCGGATCGGTTGTGCTTTGAGAAGCACGGCATTTCCTACAACGACATGCAAGACCCGGAGGCGAGGGCCGAACTGGATCAAGCGGTGGCGGCAGCCAGGGGCGGCCTCGTCGGTGCGGCCATGGTCAGCGACGCCTTCTTCCCGTTCAGGGACGGTATCGACGTGGGCATCCGCGAGGGGGTTTCCTGTGTCATCCAGCCCGGAGGATCGGCAAACGACTATCAGTCCATCGAAGCCTGCAATGAGGCGGGGGTGGCCATGGTGTACACCGGGCAGCGCAGCTTCAAGCACTAACGTGAAATGGCCGCGTCGCTACGGAGCGGCAATTTCACGTTGAAGGTTTGCCCGTTTGATGATAAAAGAGACCGGTTCGAATCCAATCGTAAAAGGGAAATGATCGGTACCGCAACGGCGGTGTTTACAAAAGAATATTCATGCAGGCGGTGAGAAGATGAATGAGATTGTGTTCAGTTCCTGGGGAAACCGGATAACCGACAAGCGCGATGTTTCGAAACAGAATGCGGGCGTACGGCCTTCTCTGCCCGAGACATTCAGGCAGGATGAAGCGATCAAGGCCTTTATCGGATGGGACGGCATCGTAATCCGTTCCGACGATGTCGACATTGTGGACCTTTGCCGGGCATATATGGCTGCGGTGCGCGACCAGTCGTGCGGAAAATGCATTCCCTGCCAGACCGGTACGAATGTCATGGCCGCCATTCTCGACAAAATCTGCCGCGGCGAAGGAACTCCCGCCGATGTGGAGCGCCTGGGCGAGGTGGCGGGGGTGGTGAGCAGTTCGGCCAAATGCGGCGTGGGCAAAACGGGCCCCATTGCACTGATGCACGCCCTGACGTATTTTCCGGATGCCTTTGCCGAGGCCGTCAGCGGCAAGGCCCCCGTGAAAGCCGGGACTTACTACACCAACGTTACCGCCCCCTGTATGGACGCGTGCCCGATCCATCTCGATATTCCGCAATACGTAGAACTTATCAAGGAGGGAAAATTCGAAAAGGCCCTGGACGTGATCCGATGCCGGCTTCCGGTCCCGGGCATTGTCGGCCGCGTCTGTGTACGCCCCTGCGAAGAGAACTGCCGCCGAGCCAACCTTGACGAAGCCGTTTCCATCAAGTACCTGAAGCGGTTCGTTGCCGACCACGAACTGGCCATGCACAGGGCACCGAACTATGTGATCGAACCGTCTGCCAAGACCGGCAAGGTGGCCGTCGTGGGGGCCGGTCCGGCAGGGGTTACCTGCGCATATCAACTGGCTAAAAAGGGGCATGCCGTGACCGTTTTCGAAGGCCTCGGAGAGCCGGGCGGCATGTCGGCGATGGGTATCCCGGATTATCGTCTGCCACGCCATATCCTGCGTGGGGAGGTGGAGAGGATACAGGAGATGGGCGTCGACATCCGGTACAACACGGCTGTGGGCAGGGACGTGAAGCTCTCACAACTGGAGGAGGATTACGACGCCGTGTTCATCGGCATCGGCGCCCAGGGAAGCTCCCCCATGCGGGTCGAGGGCGAGGACAAGGGATACAAGGGGTTCATCCCCGGAGTGCAGTACCTCAAAGAAATCAACGAAGGCCGCGATCCTTACCCGGAGGGCAAACGGGTTGTGGTGATCGGCGGCGGCAACGTGGCCATCGACTGCGTCAGGTGCTCCTTCAGGATCAACAAGGAGGATGTCAACCTGGTTTATCGGCGGACACGGGCGGAAATGCCGGCCGATGAAGTCGAAATTGTGGACGCCGAGGAAGAGAAGGTGCAGTTTCACTTTCTGACGACACCCGTCAGAATCCTGGAAGAGAACGGCGTGGTGACGGGCCTGGAGTGTATCCGCATGAAGCTGGGGGCGCCCGACAAAAGCGGCCGCCGTCGTCCCGTGCCGATCGAGGGCTCCGAGTTTGTTTTTGACTGCGACACGGTTGTGCCGGCCATCGGCCAGCGCGTGGATCTTTCCCTTTTGGAGGGTGTCGACGGGGTGGAGACGACCGCCTGGAACACCATCATTGTGGACGGCGTCACCAAGCAGACCAGCCGTCCCAAGCTTTTTTCGGCCGGCGACTGTGAAACCGGCCCCGGGGCACTGATCACGGCCTGTGCAGGGGGGCGCAAGGCCGCCCAGAGCATCGACCGCCAGATCAACGGACTGCCACTCGAGTACACGGACAACGACCGCTTTCACGAACTGTTTGCCGGCATCAAGGTCTACGATCCGGACGAAAACCTGGGAGATATTGGAAAACGCAGCCGCAAGCACCTGGAGATGATGCCGCCGGACACGCGCAAGTATGTTTTCGACGAAGTGGAAAAAGGGTACACGACGCCCGATGCAAGGGAAGAGGCCCGGCGCTGCCTGCGTTGCTACCGGATTTCCATGGTGGCCGTATAAAAAAATAACCTTTCCCGCGTCAGCACGCGGGAAAGGTTATTTTAAACGGATGCGGACGGCATTCGCATGCGCCCCCAGACCTTCCACTTCGGCCAGCCGCATGACGTCTGCGGCTTCCTTCCTGAATGCATCTTTCGAGTATTGGATGATGCTGGACTTTTTCATGAAATGATCCACGGACAGGGCAGAGGCATACCGGGCGGTTCCGGCCGTCGGCAGCACGTGGTTCGGGCCGGCCATGTAGTCACCCACCGGCTCCGGGGTGTAGTCGCCTAAAAATATGGCCCCTGCGTTGCGGATGAGGGCGATGCGGCTCAGGGGGTCTTTTATCTGGAGCTCCAGGTGCTCGGGGGCAATTCGGTTGGCGAAATCGACGGCGGTGCCTATGTCCGGGACGACCATGAGGGCCCCGTAGCGTTGCAGTGATGCGGCGGCCGTTTCATGGCGGGCAAGCGCCGTCAGCTGGGTTTTCAGTTCGGCGGACACGGCTCCGGCCGTTTCTCGAGAAGTCGTCACTAAAACAGCGGAGGAGAGCGGATCGTGTTCGGCCTGTGAAAGCAGATCCGCGGCGATGTAGGCGGGGTTGGCGGAGTCATCGGCGATCACGAGAATCTCACTGGGGCCGGCGATCATATCGATGCCCACCTCTCCGGCCACCAGCTTTTTAGCGAGGGTTACATAGATATTGCCCGGTCCTACGATGACATTCGCCCGGGGAACGGTTTGCGTACCGTAGGCCAGGGCTGCAACAGCCCAGGCGCTGCCTACTTTGTACACTTCATCGACACCCGCCTTTCGGGCGGCCACCAGCAGATGGGGGTCCACACCGCCGTCGCGCATGGGGGGGGTCACCATGCAGATTTTTCCGACACCGGCGATGTTGGCGGGAATGGCTCCCATCAGCACGGTGGAGACCAGTGGCGTTTTACCGCCCTTACCGCCGGGAACGTATACACCGGCGGCATCGACAGGCCGGACGACCTGACCGAGAAGGGTTCCTTCCCGTTCGACATTGATCCATGAGGAGGTCCGCTGCTGCCGGTGAAAGTGCTTGATTTGCCTGCAGGCGCGGTTCAGCGCCTTCACAAAGGCCCGGTCCACCTTCTTGGGTGCGGCCGCCATTTCCTCCCGGCTGACCACGAGTTGTTCCCGTTGCAGCTTCGGGGCATCGAAACGGCGGGTATAGTCCAAGAGCGCGTCGTCGCCGTTTTTCTTGACGTCGTCGATGATGCGGGCCACCGCGGTCACGTCTTTCTTCCTGAAACCGATGGAGCGGTTTTCGATGGCCCTTAACTTTTTTTCCGCCTCGGGTGACGGGTATCGAAATATTTTCATGATCATAATATTGTATAGCTTTTTTGGAAAAAATCTATCCTTATTGTTGAACGATCTTAAAAAATAATAGCGGCGCAGCCGCCTCACATAAAAACCGCCGCAGGCGTTTTTTATTTTGTTTGACATTGAAGCGGCGATCGTTCAAAAGTTTAACGTTACACGGCTATAGTAGTTGTCGGAAAAATATTTCGCTGAAAATATGTTTATCTCGATCATTTTTAAAATTTGAAACGCTCAGCTTAGGTAACATCAAGTGACGCACGGCAACAAAGGAGATTGGGTTATGACGGACAACAGAATTTACAACTTCAATGCGGGGCCGGCGGCTCTGCCCCTGAGCGTGCTGGAAGAAATTCGGGACGCCTTTCTGGATTTCAAGGGGTCCGGCATGTCGATTACCGAAGTGAGCCACAGATCCAAGTGGTTCGACGAGGTGATCAACGATGCGGTCGAGCGCCTCAAGCGCATCCTCAACCTGGACGACCGGTTTACGGTTCTGTTCCTCCAGGGAGGTGCCAGTATGCAATTCTGCATGATACCGATGAACTTTTTGGCCGCCGGCGGGCACGCGGATTATGTCAATACGGGGACGTGGTCCACCAAAGCGATCAAGGAAGCCCGGATCCAGGGAAAGAAGGTCGACGTGGTGGCTTCCTCGGAAGACAAGAACTTTTCGTATATTCCCGAAAATATCACCTTCAGCGAGGGGGCCGTATACACGCATATCACCTCGAACAACACCATCAAGGGAACCCAGTGGGCGGCATTTCCGGATACCGGGGGCACCCCCTTGATTGCGGACATGTCTTCCGACATTTTGAGCCGGCCGTTCGATGCCGATAAATTCGGACTGTTCTATGCCGGCGCACAGAAAAATATGGGGCCGGCGGGTGTTTGTGTGGCCGTCATCCGCGACGATTTCCTGTCGATGGTGCCGGAAGGGATTCCCACCATGCTGAAATATTCGACGTTTGCCGCCAAGAATTCCATGTTCAACACCCCGCCCTGCTTTGCCGTCTACACGGTTCAACTGGTGCTCAAATGGCTGGAGGAGGATATCGGCGGTCTTGAAAAGATGGCGGCCCGGAACCGAAGGAAAGCCGAGATGCTGTACGGTTTAATCGACGCCAGTGATTTTTACAGGGGGACGGCCGCCCGGAACAGCCGTTCCATGATGAATGTAACCTTCCGCCTGCCCACGGAAGATCTGGAGAAGGCATTTGTTCAGGACGCCCTGGACAACGGGCTGGGCGGCTTGAAAGGGCACCGCTCCGTGGGGGGCTGCCGGGCGTCCATCTACAACCCGACGCCCATGGCGGCCGTCGAGGCGCTTTGTGATTTCATGAAGACGTTCGAAAGCAAGAAGGGGTAAAACCCCCCCCGTTGCAACAACTTCAAGAGCCCTGCAGTTGCCTGCAGGGCTCTTGCGGCGGTATCCAAGCAGCAAACACCCTTCCTGGGTGAAACCAATTCCGGGCCCTACGGGTCCGGCCATGCACGCCGTTCGGAACGTTTTTCTGGCAACCACTCTACAGTTTTCATTGCGGGGATCATTCCGCTTCCGGGGCCCCGCTTGCCTCTTCGCAAATATTTTTCTCGCCCAAGGAAATGTCCGAAAAGAAAAGCGCCAGCCCAACCGGCCCTAAAAACACGGCGCCGGCGAATTTACCGGCCGTGACAATGGTACGGGAAGGATCGAGGATCAGCTGCGGTCTGGCGAGGGTGCCGCCCAACCCGAAGGGCCGTGACAGCTCCCTGAGAGAAAAGCTGATGTGGCCGAGGTGTTCTTCTCCAAAACCCTTTTTGGGGGAGGGCTTGATGCCGATGTTCAGTGCTTCATTTTTCAGGTCGATGGTGCCGGCCGCCGCCAGGGCCGTCTGTTCCGTATCGAGCACCAGTTTGCAGTCCGCGTGGCCGTCGGTGATGACGTTGGTGCTGATGAGGCAGTTTATTTTGTCGTAGTCGGGCTGCCGTTGAAAGGGATTGATGAGATCCAGCACGTTGCTTCCCAGGTACCTTTCCAGCAACGCCAGATACTTGTTCTGGATGCGGCCGTCATGAATGGTCAGGCGGACGTCTCCGTTGAGGCCGCCCATCAGGGCTGCCGGGGAGTCGCCGCTGCCGTTCAGGTGCAGCCTGGCGTCCAATTTGCCTTCGAGGGTGCTTTCCCGGCCCAGCTGCCGGAGCATGGGACCGGCGTCGAACCCGCTGACCGTCAGGTGGATATCGATTCCGGGCGGGCGCTGGTCCGCTTGCAGAAAGACCGCGGCTATGGCGTTTCCCCCGCCGGCGTCGAAATTCAGGGGGTCGACCGCCAAAGCACCGTTTTCCAATTTGAGATCGAGATTTAAATTGTTGAAAACGAAGTTGCTGAAAAGAAGCTCCCGCCCCTCATAAGCGACCTCGGCGTCCATGCGGTGCAAAAAGGCCAGATCAAAAGGCTTGCTCGAGAAAACACGTCCTTCGGACTCCGGGGGCGCGGCTGAAGGCGCGGTTGCAGTGGTGGCGCGCTTCATTTTTTTTTGAAATGGACGCAGGTTCATTTTGCCGGAGGAAAAACGGCCCTGCAGTGCCGGGCGCTTGTCCGACAGATCCAGAACCCCCGATCCGGAAAGGTCGCTGTCACCATATTGGATGTTCAGGGCCGTCACGTTAAGCCTGTCCGGCCGCGAATCTTCTAACCGGCCGGAGACGTGGACTGGCGTTTGGTCGATGAGACCGGTGCCGTAGGCGCCGTCCAAAACACCGAGATCACGGCTGGCCACATCGAAATCGAACGTCATCGCGCCCAAAGGTTCCAGGCTGCCGACCGTCCCCTGCAAGATGACGCGGATGGTGTCGCTGTCGCCCATGCTGAAATCGAGATAGTTCACCGACGGGGAGCCGTCGGCAAAGGAAAGCTTGGCGGCCACCTCGAGCGGCCCCAGGTCGGGAATGTGCCTGAGCGGTTCCAGCTTGTCAATGGCCAGGGGGGCCAAGGTGAAATGCCCGGCCGTGAGTTTCGATTCGATATCCGGGGGGCCGGCGGTACGGTCGATGGCAACCCGGCCGGTGAAGCGGTTGGGCCCGAGGGAAAGGTTCAGCCCGCCTAACAGAAGCTTGTGGGGTGCGGGGGCCGACAGCCGCCCGGACACGTCAAAGCGTCCCCGCATGGGTATCTGCCTGCCGGTGACGGTCTCCAGGCCGGCAAGATCCCTGCCGGCGGCATTGAAAAGAAGATCGATCTTTCGAAGGCCCGCAAGATCGCCCACGGACCCCTTTACCGCGATGTTCATGAAATCGTCTTTCCCGGCGGTGAGGTGCAGTTGCCGCAGCGCATAAACACCGCCGGAAAAATCGAGGTCCGCCTTGACCGCCAGCGGGCCGAGGTCGCTTCTGGCCCTTAATCGATCCAACAGCGGCGACCTTCCGGCGGGCAGGGCCCGCGTGGTCAAGCTGTCGGTGGCCAGATCCAGGGATAGGGCGGTGTGCGGTCCTGCGAATCCGACGGCGGCACTACCGCGCAGGGTGTTCCAGAACGCCGATACCTCGAGGTCGTCCATGCGGTATGAACCGCCGTCATGATCGTAGACGCTGCCCGAGACGGCAAACGGGCCATCCAATGGCAGGTGATGCCCGACGGCTTTTCCCACCCGCGACAGCTCCGGCCCGGTGATGGCGACATGCAGATCGGCCTGACGCATGTTCGAAAGATCGCCGACGGTTCCCGCAATCGCCACGCTTGCCAGGTCCGTGATTTGTGCCTGCAGGGCGACATGCCTCAGGGAGGGCTGTGCAAGGGGGGCGGACACTTCGAACGTCAACCGCGAGGGACCCACCGCCAACAGGCTTTTTCCGACATCGGGCGGAAGGATTTCCTGGGAAAGCAGGCGTTCCAGGTTCAGGCGGTGGGCGGTTAAATTCCCCTTTATCACCGACGGGCGGTCCTTTACATTCATCTGCAGGGTGCCTCTGACGCTGCTGCGGCCGAGAACTGCCGTGAGTTCCGGGATCCTGATGATGCGCTGGTCGTCCATCAATAGTTGTCCGGACATGGCGAACGGGCCTCTGACGAGGACAGGCCGTTGGAGAATGTTTTGGATATGGGTCAGGTCTTCCCCGAGGATATGGAATTTGAGCCGGATGTCGTCTGGTGGATACACATTCCCCACACCGCCGCTGACAAAGACCCTGGCCAGTTTGGAGGTGCCCATCTGCAGGTCGAGGCGTTCGATGCCGATCCTGTCCCCTGAACCGCTCAATCTGGTCGAAAGGGACAGGGGGCCCCACGGGTCGAGGGCGGCATCGAGCTGCATGTCCAGCACGGGATGCGGCGGGGTGAGATCCAGTTCCATGCTGCCCCGAACGGTATGCTTCCTCCAGGTGACGTGGAAGTCGTCCACCCGGTATCGGTTTGCGGCGGTGCCGGTGACGGTCGCTTCTGCCTGCAACGGGCCGTCTGGAAGGCGCTGCGGGATGCCGGCCAGCACGCCGATGTTTCCGGTGTTCAGGGTGTGCAGCCGCAGCCCCAAGTCGATGCCCGTCATTTCCGAGAGGTTCCGGACGCTTCCGTTAACGGTGACAGCGACCCTGTCGTCCGAACCGACATCCGCCATGAACGATTCCACGGCGAGGTGCCCCCGGTCGTCGTTCAATTGCGTTTCGAAACGGTACCTTCCGAAATCGGGGAGGGCCGTCATTTTTGCCAGGGCGGTAAGTTCGCGGGTGGAGGTGCCTTCGGCCCTTAGGTGGAGGTGGATGCCTCGCAATTGAAGGGGGTCGCGGATTTTTCCTTCAAGGCGGGCTGTTGTCCCTCCAAGACGGGCGGCGGCTTCGAAAACCTGTTCATGCCCGGGTAGAATCCAGTGTGCGATGGGGCCGACGCTGCCCTTCACCGTGCAGGGGAGGCCCTGCATACGGCCGTCTCCCCTGACCCGGATCGGCTGGTCCAGTCCGGGGATGTCCGCCACCGCACGGTCGACCTGCATCGACAGGTTGGCATGCCACCGGTGATCGATGTAGACCAACCGACTGCGCTGTATCTGGATGTCCCTGAAGGCCAGCGCCGGTATGGTAACCGGACCGCTGGTTTCCGGAATATCGAGAAGAAAGTTGGACACGCCCCGGTCGTCGAATTCAAACCGGACCTCGGCCCCCTCCGCACGAATCCTGAAGAAGCGGATTTCGCCTTTGAGCAGCGCTTTCAAATCAAGGCAGGCCGTGGCCTTTTCAACCCTGACCATGTACGGCCGAGATCCCCAGGACGCGTTTTGAAATGTCACCCGTTCGGCCGTCAGTCCGGGAGGGAAGACGGACGTGAGACGGATGTCGCCGCCGATGATCAGGTCCCTGCCGGTGTAGTGCCTGACCGTTTTGCCGATCAACGGCTTGAACCGGTTGAAGTCAAAAAGGTACAGGAAGGTCGAGGCTGCCGCAATCACGACCAGGACAACCAGTACCGCAACGAGAATCTTCTTTTGCTTCTGCATGCCCATTTCGATCATTATAACACGGGATACCCGTCAAGAAAAGCATCCATCACCGCCTGAAAGCCGTTTTTGAACGGCAATCTAAAAAGATCCGAGGCCCAAGGGGCAAGGGGTCCAACGTCGAATGTGGTTGATTCGCTTACGGTATTCAGGTTTCCGGGCAATCAGCCAAAAGCAAATAGACAACCGTTCGATGTTGGACGTTCCCCGACCGCTGAGGTCTTACCCTCTGCCCCTGGGATCCTTGGTCCTGGGGCCCTATTTGAACCGAGATAGCGAGCGCTTACCCTGCAGCTTGCTGCAGGGAGTGTTCAATTTGTTTAGAGTTTTGATGCTGGGATTTAGAATTTACCTGGTTCAGCAATATCAAGACAACACCCTTCCAGGGTGAAACCAGTAGCGGGTCCCGCGGGCTCGGGTATCTACCGTGTCGCCGGCGTTAAGATGGCGCTGCAGGTTGCCCTTTTTGGAATGATGATTAACATACCGGATAGATGTGAATTGCCGCGAAGAAACGCTTACCCCATCGCTACAGGGAGACCGACCATGGCTGGAAAAATTTTCTACAGGGAACGCAGAAAAGTCAAGGATGGTGAGAAAAAGCCCCGTTTTCGGGTCGTGGGTGTCTATGACTGCAACCTAACAGTCTACACGGACCACTTGCGCATGAGCGAACTTGCGCACATTGCCGAAGCCTCTCAGGCCGAGCTGGTGCTTTTGCGCAAGGGGGGCGATAAAGAGAAAAACCGCTGATCTGCCGGCGAAGGCCTGGATAGGAGTGAGGCATGGCACTGGTTCGTGACAAGGATGGCAAAAGACTGCACGTGAAAAGCCGTCTGATGGGTGAAAGCCTGGTGAGCAAGGCGTTCATCGACAACCTGGACATCGCTCCACAGGAGCGTCTCTACCCGGATGTCGCCGTGATGAAAATCGGGGGGCAGTCCATCTGCGACCGGGGGGTAAAGGCCCTTCCCGCCATCCTGAAAGAGATCGTTGCCAACCGGGAAAACAACAAGATCCTCATCACCACCGGCGGCGGCACCAGAAGCAGGCACATCTATACCATAGGGTTGGAAATGGGCATGCCCACGGGCATCATCGCGCGTTTCGGCAGCATGATTTCCGATCAGAACGCCCTGATGGTGGCTACCCTGCTGTCACCCTGGGGCGGGATCAAAATATCCCACAGCGATATCGTCAAACTGCCCACCTATTTTGCCGAAGGCATCATTCCCGTCATGCACGGCATGCCGCCCTATGACTACTTTGCCATCAAGCCGGAAAAAGGGCGGATCCCCACCCACCGGACCGATGTGGGGCTGGTGATTCTGGGGGATCTGATCGGATCGCGGCGGATCATCTTTGTCAAGGATGAAAACGGATTGTACACGGAAGATCCCAAAAAGAACCCGGATGCCGAATTCATACCCAGGATAGGCGCCCGGGACCTGATGGAAAGGGACCAGGACGACCTGGTCATCGAGCGGCCATGCCTGGAGATCATCCAGAACAGCGAGGTCGTAGAACACGTTCAGATCATCAACGGGATGGTTCCCGGCAACATTACCAGGGCGCTGAACGGCGAGCATGTGGGGACCGTCATCTTCAAACAGCAACCGGGTGATTGAGGAAAGATACGCACCCATTCGTGGACGCCTGTCATTGCGCTGCGACGGGCGTCTTTGAGTCGGCGACGGGAAAGATGTGTTTGAACGACGTTCCTTTCCCCGGCACGCTTTCGATCTCGATTTCGCCACCGTACTCTTTTACGATGCCGTAAATAATGGAAAGCCCCAACCCCATCCCTTTGCCTATCTCCTTGGTCGTAAAGAAGGGTTCGAAAATATTCTCCCTGTTTTCTTCCGGGATGCCGATGCCCGTGTCCGATACGGTTATGACGACATGCTCCCGATCATGGCGGGTGGAAATTTCAATCCTTTGGGGGGCGGCCTTATCGGAGGCTTCACGTTTTTTGAGAATCGCATCGCTGGCATTGGCCAACAAATTGAAGAAGACCTGTTCCATGCGGTTGCTTTGCGCCATTATGGTCGGAATCGACTCGTCGAGGTCGACGACAATGTCGATGTCGTGAAGTTTAAGCTGCTGGCCGATAATGCCGAGGACCGCTTCAATGACCGTATTGACGTTGACGTGCTCCTTTTTGTAACCGGGTTTGCGGCCGAATTCACGCAGCAGTTTGATGATTTCGGAGGCGCGATCGACCTGGTCGCTCACCTGTCTGGCAACTTCGATGAGCTGCGGCTGCAGGTTGCCGTGCTGCTTTTCAATCATCATTTGCATGTACTCGCTGCCCATTTTGATAACGTTCAAGGGCTGGTTGAGCTCATGGGCAACGCCCGCCGACATCTGGCCGAGGGTGGCCATCTTGTTTGCCTGAGCCAGTTGGGCATCCTTTTCGAGCAGCTCATTTATATCCGTCACGGCGACGATAACCGCCTGTGTCTGGTGGTAGCGGGTCGGGCATGCCGTCACCCGCACGTAGAACGGTTGCTTGTTTTTTCTGAAATGCTGCTCCTTCAAACTGACCACGCACGCGCTCAAGCTTTCTTCGAACCGGGCGATGCCCAGCTTCATTTTTTCATTGAAATGTTCCTCGCTGGCCATCCCGAGCTCTGAAAACGGTCGCCCGACAAGTTCTTCCTTGCTGTAGCCGTAAGTCTCTTCGGCGCTGGGGTTGGCGTCGAGAATGATGAAATGATCCTTGTCCAGTACGAAGATGGGATTGGGGCCGCTGTCGAACAGCGATCGGTAATTTTTTTCCGATTCGTGCAATGCCCTTTCAGCCAGCTTGCGTTCCGTGATGTCCAGAAAAGCACCGGTGATAAACTCGACTTCGCCGTCTTCGCCGTATATGATCTGGCCGCCCTCTTCCACCCAGACAACGTCGCCGTTTTTTGATTTAAACCGGTATTCCCTGATGTACATCTGGTCCGTTATAAGCGCCTGTTTGAAAATATCCTTGGCGTATTCCAGGTCGTTTTCGTGGACGAGGTCGAACCAGTTCACCCTGCGCGAAGAAAAGTCCTCCCGGCTGTAGCCGGTGAGCGTTTCAATTTTGTCGTCGAAAAAATCGATGTCTCCATTCAGGTAGCCCTTGTAAACGACATTGGGCAGGTTGCGGACGAGGATGCGGTATTTGCGCTCGCTCTCCATGAGCGCCTTTTCCGACCTTTTTTTTTCACTGACATCGAGGGCGATGCACAACAACCCTTCGACCGATCCGTAGGGGCCGCGCAACGCATTGGTGGACATTCTGACGGGGATGTGTTTGCCGCTTTTATGCACATAGGTCCATTCATAGTATCCGAGCGGATCTTCGGCCGCAAAAGCGAAAAACAGATCAAGGTTTTCCAACGGCCGTTTCCGCCCCTTGCCAATCAACCGGCTGCGGATATCCATTTCCGACTTCAGATGAAGAAGCAAAAGGGTGTGATGCCCGATGACTTCGTCGGCCCGGTAACCCAGCATGTTTTCGGCACCCTTGTTAAAAACGGTGATGACCCCCTTTGGGTTCGTGGCGATGATGGATATTTGGGTGGCCGAGTCGAGCACCGTTTTGCGCTGGGCATTGGCAACCTGAAAACGTTGCAGAACGCTTTCCGTCTCTTCAAACTGCTTGACGACAAGGTCGGCGGTAATTTCGGCTGCTTTGCGGGCTTCACGAATCTCCCTGCGCAACAGCTCATTTTCCCTGGCCAGATCTTCGAAAGACCCTTCCGGCACGGCTGCGGGTTTTGTCGGTAAAACGGCGATGTTTCCCATGGCGTCACCTTAAGTCAATGGCGTGTACGGTGCAAACGAGGCACGGATCGAACGATCGCACGACATGATTGACCTCCAGCGGATTCTGGGGGTTTTTGAGCCTTGTTCCGATCAGCGCCTCCTCCCAGGGGCCCCTGACGTCGTCAGTCCCGCGGGGTGAGGCATTCCAGGCGGTCGGGGTTATAATCTGGTAGGACAGGATTTTGTTGTCCTTGATCCTGACCCAATGCCCCAGCGCTCCCCGGGGCGCTTCGACCAGACCGTGCCCCTGCTGATTTTCGATGCCGCCATGGTCGCGGTAGTATTGTTCGGGCTTAGACCGGGCGGTGGCGATGCAATGCTGAACGGCGGGAATGACGAGTGCCGGCCTGACCATTCTGGCCAACTGCCTGATGAACGTGCTCGGGCCGTCCGTGTGCAGGAAATCGATGAAAAGAGGATCGGCGGCAACGACCATTTCCGCCAGAGGTCCCGTTTCCGCCGGTTTCCCGTTATAGCGCGGGGCCTTGGCCCATGAATATTTGAGGTCTTCACTGCCGGTGGCATACGGCAATGTTTCCCCGTTATAAGGATGCTTGCTTTTTCCGTTTTCGACAAACCATGAGTGGGAAAGGTCTTCGGTGATGTTTTCCTGATCCATAGGGAACAGGCGCTTGTCCGCATAAAATCCACCGCCGGTTAAAAACCTTTTTTCGCCCCCTTTTTGACCGCCGGCAATCGGGATGCCGAAGCTGATGAAGTTGCCGTGGCCTTTGCCGGTCCGGTGTAATCCGATCTTTGTCGCAAACCGTATGAAAAGCCCCAGATCGCTTTTTAAGTGAGCGTCGCTTTCCTTGAGCCAGGCAAGCAAATCGGCTTTTGACTGCACGGCGCGCCACCTTTCCAGGCTGCACCCCAGTATCTGACGCTCGTACCAGCGTTTGAAATTGTTGAGGAGGTAGGAGCACCGGTTCAACTCGTTGATGTTCGGTACGGACACGACACCGCCGGGGACCATAAACGAGGAGTGCGGCCACTGGCCTCCGAGGATGGCGATGATTCCCAGCACATCGCGGGTTTCGTTAATGGCCTGCCGTACGGAGGTCCCTTTGAGCGGTGTGTACCGTTTGACCACTTCGGCATGGAGCGGCTCCTGCCGATAGGCGGCATCGGTGAAGTCGGGCATAAACAGCAGAAAGGCATGGCGGATATCGTTTTGGAGCATTTCCGTCATCGCGGCAACGTTTCTTATATATGTGGCCTGACGCGGAACCGCTACATCGTAAATCTTGTCAAGCGCCCTGGCTGCCGCGTGAAGATGGGATGTGCTGCAGATGCCGCAGATGCGGGGCGTTATGACCAACCCGTCAAGGGGGGCGCGGCCTGTCATGATATTTTCAAATCCACGGTACATGGTTCCGACGCTGCGCGCATCGGCCACGACGTTGTCCTCCAGGTCGACGGCGATTTCCAGATCGCCCTCGACCCGGTTTACCGGGTAAATTTCAACTTTACGCGTCATCTATACTCCATCCTATATGCCGGTTTTTCTGGTTTTCAAACGTTGAGGGGCGGCCGCTGCGGCCATGCCCTTGTAGGCCATATAATGGGCGCGGTTGACGCCTTCCGGAAGCTCGATCGGAATTCCTTCGATATTGCGGGTTTCGAAAAAAGGATACGGCTGCGGAAAGTCCGGGCGTGTGCAGCCGAAACAGGGGACGCCGATCCGCGTCTTTGAAGAAAGCCGTTGCCAGAGCAGCTTGTTACACGGTCCGTGCGCCAGAGGACCGTGGCACCCCAGGTGAAAAAACATGCACCCCTTTTCGCCGAAGCGTTTGTCTTCCACCCGGTATTCATGATATTCGTTGCGCGTACATCCCTGGTGGACCATGATGTTGTACCACTCCGCGGGTGACTGGTGCTCCGTCAGGTTCAAGGTCGCATCGGAAGCCAGCATGGCAAGGGTGCCGCCGATGATGTCGTGGTGGCACGGGCATCCCGGCAGGTTGATTACGGGATGACCGCTTTTGGATTGAAACGCTTCACCCATAAAGCCGCCCTTTTCCCATTTTAAAAACTGCATTCCGGTCGCTTCGATTTCACTGTCGGTTCCGAAACCGCCGAAGCTGGCGCATGTTCCTACGGCAACGACGTACCGGGCCTGACGTGCCAGAGCGGCGACGAGGTCTTTTTTCGGCTTTCCATTGACCAGGTCATAGGACCCTGTTCCCCGGGGGCCGCGGATGATGGCGCCTTCGATACAGAGAAAATCGAGCCGCTGCCGCCCGGCCAAAAGGTCCGACACCAATTGCCGCTGATCCGCACGGCTTTTGACGGATATGGCGGGATGCCACAATACTTCTATGTCGAGGGAAGCCAACAGTTCGGAAAGGTTCGGTGATTCGATGTTGAACATCGACCATGTGTCTCCGCCGCATCCGCCGCACTGCAACCAGAAAAGCGTCTTTTGCATGCCTCTATACCCCCTGTCGATACATTAATACCTATTTGTTCAAATCCCACTGAGAAAGGTTGTCCTCCGCCTTTGCAAGGGCCTTCTCCAGTTCCTCCCGCTCTATAGGCTTGTGCAAAAACGCTGTGGCATTCAGCTCCATGGCCTGTTTCATCAAATCCTGATCGCCATGGCCGGTCATGACGATCACCTGCACGGAGGGATCGATGGACTTGAGCTTCTCGAGGGCCAATAGGCCGTCCATGCCCGGCATTTTAATATCGGTGAAGACAATCGGCGGCCGTTCCTTGTTAAACAGCGCGATTCCGTCCGCCGCATTCTCCGCTGTAAGGGCTTCGTAACCAAAGGCTTCGAGAAAAAGATTGAACATAAACAGGGTCGGTTGTTCATCGTCGATAACGAGCGCCTTACGCATGAGCCATTTCACCTTTCATGAGTTCAGGGAGGTGTTCACCCCACGCCGGGAGTCACTGCCGAACCGGTGCTGCATGGGCAGGAAAAAACAGGATAAATTCAGTTCGCCGGCCCGGTTCACTTTTTATTTCGAAACGACCGTTGTAGCTTTTCACGATTTCTCTGCAGACAGTGAGGCCGAGCCCCTTGCCGCTTCCCGTGGCCTTTGTCGTGAAGAAAGGCTCCGTTATTCTATGGACCAGATGGGCGGGGATGCCGATGCCGTTGTCGGCCAACCGCACGTTGACGTAATTCCTACGGGCCGCTGTCCGGATCGTTATTCGCGATTCGCTGTGCATTTCCCCGGCGGCGGATTTCTTCACGGCTATGGCCTCACAGGCATTGACCAGGAGATTGAAAACGACTTCACTGATTTTTTTAGGATGAGCGTAAATATAGGGTATGGTGTCATCCAAATCAAGCTGAATATCGATGCCTTCGATCTTCAGCCGGTTTTCGACCAGCACGATGGCCTCGAGAATGGCCTTGTTGACGTCGGTGGGCTCCCTGCTGAAGCCGGGCTGGCTGCCGAAAGCCGTCAACCGGCGAATCAACTCGGATGCCCGGTCCACCTGCGTTCCTATCTCGTTCGACACGCGGGAGATCCGACCCGCTTCGACGGAGGTTGCTTGCTGGGAGACCATTTTCAGGTAGTCGCTGCCCATTTTGATCGCATTCAGGGGCTGGTTCAACTCATGCGCGGCCGAGCCCGAAATGCCGCTCAATGTCGGCATCAGCTTCAGCAGATCCCAGGCGGTAACAAGCTCGACCTTGAGCATCAAGGCTGGCAGGATCACCAGGTCTCCCGCCAGCGCCGCCAGCATGGTGATGAGCATTAAAAGACCGAATTCCGACGTGGGCTTGAAACTGGAAAAAAGCAGAACCGCAAACCCCAGGCCGATGATCATGGTCGTGCAGAGAACCGGCCGTCCGACATGCATCACGGCGTCTTTAAGGGCGCGGTCCTTATCCAGATCCTTTTTGAATTCCCGGTTGTACCGGTACAGATAGTGAATGGTGTCGTCAACGGCGAGCCCGATGGCGATACTTGCAATCAGGCTGGTTACCATGGACAGGTGGATCCCGAACCAACCCATAATGCCGAAAGTCATGACGATCGGAAAAGCGTTCGGCAGAATGGCGATAAATCCGACCTTGGTGGACAGGAAAAGAATCAGCATGATCACGAAAATAAAAACCATGGTCAAGGCGAAACTCTTGGCCTGGCCCCACGTCAGGAGATGGCTGCTGGCCGCGGCCACCATGCCGAACCCGGTCACTTCCCAATCGGGGATATCGGGAAATTCCATTTTGACGTGGTCCAGAATGGTGTCTCTGAGGGCTAAGAAATCCCGTGAACTGGAAATGTGGGTCAGCAGCATGACGTTGGCCTTGGAAAAGGCGGGGTTCATAAACCGGGTCAGCATGTCGTCGCCCAGCATGGTCTTGTAGCTGTTGATCAGCATGCGGACCTCGAAGCCTTCGGCGGGCAATGTATAATAATCCGGCTTGTACTGATTCATGGCGTAGTTCACCAGCTGCATATAATCCGCGAAAGACACGGTCTTGTCGATCCCCGGCAGGGTTTCCAGATAATGCTGGAGCTTCTCGATGCGGGCGATGTTGAGCGGGTTTTCAAAAAAATCATCCTCCCCGCCGTCCATGACGACATTGACGGGAAAGCTTCCCGAAAGGTCTTTGTAAATATCGTGAAAGTGCCGGCTGATTGACGTGCGGGGTTTGAAAAAACCCATGGGGTTGGTTTCGACATGTATGAAAAAGATGCCGGCGATGCCCAGCACCACCAGCCCGCAGATGGAAAGCAGGACGGGTGTGCGCTTTTCCAGATTGACCTTCACGATCAATTCGAGGAGTTTTTCGAAGCCGCCGCCGTTTTTCCGGCCCCCCCCCTGCCGCTTGGGCGGGGGAACCAGGAGAAGGGCCGCCGGAAAAGCGGTTAGCAGGATGACCAGAAGGCTGAGCATGCCGAAACAGGAAAGCAGTGCGAATTCGTGAATGGCCTGCATGCGGTTGACCAGCAGGGAGGTCAGGCCGATAACCGTTGTCAGGACCGTCAGGATGGTCGGCAGCAAAACGGCGCCATAGGCTTCTATTACCGCATGGTAGCGCGAGCCGGTATGCCGGCAGCAGGTAAAATAGGTGGCGATGATGTGCATGCAGTACGCCGTTCCCACGGCGATCAGGAAAACAGGCACAACCATGGTCATCATAGACAGGGGGACCCGTAACCAACCCATCAGCCCGATCGTCCATACCAGAGCCGACATCACCGTTCCCAGCACCACGACGGTCACCGCGATATTGCGAAAGAGGATCCACAGGAGGCCGGCGACCAGCAAGAGGGTGATGAGCGGCAGGCGTTTGAAATCTTTCTCGGTGTAGCGGGCCATCGCCTGAGATACCAGCGGCATGCCGATCTGGTAGCTGGTAACGGGCTCGGGGACGTCGTCGATGAGGGCCTGGATATCGTGTATGACCTGCTCCTTGTCCGCATCGATGTTCAGGACGACGGTTAGAACCGTCGTTTTCAGATCTTCCGAGAGGAGATTCTTTTTAAACAGGTCGACGGGTTGAATGATCGCTCTGAACCTCTTCAGTTCCCACTTCCGCGACATTTCGACGGCTTTTTTAATCTCGGGCAGGCTGATAACCCGCTTTATTCCCGGGAGCTTCTGGAGAGCGGCGGACATTTTTTCCACGAGACCGAAATTCTGCCGCTTGAAAATTCCATCCGTGCGTACAACGACCCGTATAATTTCATCGGAACCGAATATCGCTTTGAAGGTGTTGTAACTGGCGGTTTCGGGCGAACGGTCCACCACCATATCGTAGACGGACGTTCGAAATGCAATGCCGGGGATGCGCCATCCGAAGCCGACCGTGATCGCCGCGAAGATCAGAATGACCGCAAGCGGCCTTTTCAGAATGCCCTGCAAGAATTCCGCAAAGAGCCTCCGGTCCAAGTTGGCATGAATGGGTTCTTGTTCCATTCTATCGGGGTTTCTTCCTGACACCGGCGATGATTTTCGGCATGATTTCTCCGGCACTGCCCTCGATGCGGATGTCCGCCAGGTGGTCCAATTCAGTGGGCCCCAGGTTGACGATCACCAGTTTGGCTCCGCTTTCGCGGGCAAACCTGGGAATGAGTGCGGCAGGGTAAACGGACAGGGTCGATCCCAGAACGACACAGAGGTCGCATTCTCTGGAACGGCGCTCCGCTTCCGACAGCACGCCAATGGGCAGCTGCTCGCCGAACAGGACCGCATCCGGCTTGAGCATGCCGTTGCATTTTTCGCACACCGGTTCTTCGATGCCGCTTTCCATCCATCCTGCCACGGTCTGCATGGGATAACGGCTGTGACACTTCAGGCACTTGGCGTGACTCAGGTCGCCGTGCAGCTGGAAAACCATTTCATCCGACGTGCCGGCCTTCTGATGCAGGCCGTCGACGTTCTGGGTGACGACACCGCAGAGCTTGCCGCTTCTTTCGAGGTCCGTTATGGCCAGGTGGGCGCGATTCGGTTCGGCTTTGAACATGGACAGTTCGCCATCCGCCAGCAGGGACCAGTGCAGCCTGCGGGCCCTTTTGTCCTCGAGGAATTTTTGGATCGTAAAGTCCTCGGGATCGAACTTGGTCCAAATGCCGTCGGGCCCCCGGAAATCGGGTATGCCCGACTCCGTGCTGACGCCCGCCCCTGTGAAAACCAACACCTTGTTCGACCGGCGGATCAATTGCGCCGCTTCCTCTATCTGTGCGTTAATTTCATCCATGCGCAGGGCTCCTTTCGCAGCTATTCTGTCGACCACAGAGGCACAAAGCCCACAAAGAAATCGAGGTGCTTTTCTAGCGGCAAGGCCGCATATCCAATATCGCGAAGCGATATTAGTCTTTGATCGTTTTGGAGAGGTCCGGCATGGTTTCGGGCTTGTCCCGGTGCATGTAGCGGCTCTCGCCGTCACGTGCGGTGACGTTTTCATACACCCCGTCGTCCCTCTTCACCAGTTTGGTGAACCCCAGGTCCCGTAGCTCACCGTTCGTTTTGGGGGCGCTGATGCCCACCAGGGATATCAGCTTTCTGACCGGTCCGCCGCAAACCGGGCACGCTTTCAAAGGCTTTTCCTCCAGAGACTGGGTGGCTTCGAACACGCTTCCCAGGCTGCAGGGTTTTTCAAGATGTTCATATTCGTAAACAGGCATTTTTTTCATTCCCCGCCGGTTGTCCGGCCGAATTTTACACTACTTCCTTCCCGGAATAAACCCCCAAGGTGGGGGGCAATCAGCTTTTTCGAATTTCCCACAGAAATACCGCTGCGGAAAGGACTTTGACGACGACTCCCCGCTTGTCAGGGAGCGCGGCCACCGCAGAAGGGGATAGTTCAAAATAACGTCCCGCCAGAGGGCCTGCAGCAGTACCTTGAAGAAAAACCAGCGCACCTTGCGGAAGCGTTTCCAGTGGTAGCCGGAGTTGTCGGGTGTGCCATGCATAGCAGCGTAAGTATAAAATGGCTGCGCCGGCAGGTCAACACACATAACTTACGTGTTGCAACCCTTTTAAACCGGCATGATAAAACGGGTTCTCCGGGCCCGGTCGGAGAAATTTGCCTGTGCCGGTAATAGCGATACTAAAATTCCAAGCACGAAAACCCGAAATCCCAAACCATATCGAATGGCCAAAATTCAAATGATCAAAAAGTGTATGTAAGCCACCAGCCGTTTGGTTTCATTTTGTGTCATTTGATATTTGGATTTGTTTAGAATTTCGATATTTGGATTTAGGATTTACATGCTTCAGCAGTATAGAGACAACACCCTCCCAGGATGTGACCGATGCCGGGCACTATGGGCCGTGGCATCTATAGCAGGTGAGATCAGGGTCGAATGAACTTTTTGCCGACAATGCGCATGGGGTCGACGGGCGTGCGGCCCACGCTGACACCCCAGTGGAGATGCGGTCCGGTGGCGCGGCCTGTCCGGCCGACACGGGCGACGATCTCACCCTGGCGAACCAGGTCGCCTTCCCCAACGGCGACGCTGTCCAGGTGGATGAAAATCGAGCTAACCCCCAGGCCGTGGTCGATCATCAGCACATTGCCCATGAGAAACGTGTCTTCGGCGACCAGCAGGACGATCCCGTCTGCGGGGCTGCGGGCCGGCGTTCCCAGAGGGGCGGCGATGTCCAGACCGGCATGGGGCGAGCGCGGCTCGCCGTTGAGCACGCGCTGACTTCCGAAAACCCCTGAAATTCTGCCTTTGACCGGCAGGACAAACCCTTTTTTCAGGAACAGCGGCAGCGCGTAGGGAGACATGCGGCGCACGGCGCTGATTTTTTGGCGATCCGCTGCGATGCGGCGACGCTCTTCCTGCCCCGGATCGACGTAATTGCCTGCCAGTCCGTCGATGTGCTGCACGTTCCACGCGTACTTGAGTGTTTGAATGGTGTGGACGGTAGTTTTCTTTTTATAGCGAGCGGTTACCATGAGGTCCCGCTTCAGGTCTCTGGAAAACCCAAGCACGAAATATCCCTGCGGGCTCACGGTTTGATCCCTGCCGTTGACGCGCAGGCGGGACCCGGGAATCGCCCTGCCGACCACCAGGTCGCCCTGGAAGGATCTTTGCGGGAGATGGAGTTCCATTGCCCGGGAAACGGGCGCCGCCAGGAGCAGCGCAAGTGCGAGTACACAGCAGCGGCGGCAGATGTGGAGAGAGGAAAAGATTATCATGGAAAGCATCCATAACGTTTTTGGGCGGGCATTGCAATGGTACAAAATTTCACGGTTCTTCCGGGGGGCTGTGCATCTGCATCCATCCCCGCCTGAAAGGCGTAGTCAGAGGTCGGGGAACGTCCAACATCGAACGGTCGGCCATTTGCTTTTAGCTGATTTTCCGGAAAACCTGAATACAGTATGCGAATAAACCGCATTCGACGTTGGATGCTCGATGTTCATTTTCCAATAGAGTGAAGACAGGTGACTCAAAATCGAAAAAGTGAAACGCCACTCAAGACGTAAAACCTAAAACGTAAACCGGCCTGTTTGTGGTTGAGAGCTCCAGGTGATTGTGGCATGCTGCCATTATGGAACTGACCATCGTCATCGGCGCCATCGTGGCCTTTTTTGAAATCGTGGGGGTGGTATCGGCCATCGACGCCATCATGACCTCGCGGACGTCCCAAGGGGCCATTGCCTGGGTGGTTTCCCTGGTGGCGATGCCCGTTGCCGTGGTCCCGCTTTACTGGATTTTCGGCCGCAACAAGTTCAGAGGGCATGTCAAACTGAGGAATTCGACCGACGTCCAGGTGCGGCACGTCATCGAAAATATGAAGGCGGTTTTTGAAGAAAAAGGGGTGATCGACGAAGCCCGCCATCGGCAGGCAAGGGCCCTGGCAAATATGAGTGACCTGCCGCCGACCCGGTTCAACACGGCGGACCTGCTGATCGACGGCACCGAAACGTTCGCGGGCATCTTTGCCGGCATCGATTCGGCAACCGAATACATCTTGATACAATTTTTCATCGTGCATGACGACACGCTGGGCAGACGGTTGAAGCGGAAGCTGCTCAAACGGATGCAAGAAGGTATCCGCGTCTACTTTTTATACGATGAGATCGGCAGTCACAAGCTTCCGGACGCCTATATACAAGAGCTGCGCCAGGCGGGTGCCGCTGCCGTGCCTTTTAGAACGACCAAAGGCAGGGCCAACAAATTTCAGCTCAATTTTCGCAACCACCGGAAGATTGTGGTGGTCGACGGTAAGTCGGCTTACGTGGGCGGCCATAATGTGGGAGATGAATACCTCGGCCAAAGCGCCCGCTTCGGTGCCTGGCGGGACACGCATGTAAAGATGACCGGCCCTGCCGTGCAATGCCTGCAATACAGCTTTCTGGAAGACTGGTACTGGGCCGACGGCACCATCCCGGAGCTCAACTGGAATCCAGAGATCGGCAACACGGAGGGAGAGGTGTGTCACGTGGTGGCTTCAGGGCCCGCAGACGATTTCGACACCTGCGGTCTCATGTTCGTGCATGCGTTCAATTCCGCCAAAAACCGGGTGTGGCTCGCAAGCCCGTACTTCGTTCCCGACCGTCAGACGCTCACCGCGATTCAACTGGCCGCCCTGCGCGGGGTGGATGTGCGCATCCTGCTGCCGGAAAAGCCAGACCATCTGCTGGTGTACCTGGCCTCTTTTTCCTATTACGGCGAGACGCTGCCGGCGGGCGTTCGGCTCTATCGTTACACAGCCGGGTTCATGCACCAGAAGGTTCTGCTGGTGGATGACGACGTATCCGCGGTCGGCACGGCCAATTTTGACAACCGGTCGTTCCGGTTGAATTTCGAGGTCACCCCCCTATTTTTTGACAGCCGGTTGGCCTCCCGGGTCGAAGCGATGCTGGCCAACGACTTTGCCCGGAGCCGCCGGGTGACCATGGCCGATATCGATAGCCGCTTCATCGGCTTCAAGGTGCTGACGCGCCTGGCACGCCTGATGTCCCCCATTCTATAAAAACCGCGCCGGAGGATCCCGCCCGTGAGGGCAGGGGTGAATGGCGCCGGCTTTTACCTTGTTATTGGTTATAGGTCCGTTTTTTTGCGCCTGGCAGCGCCGGCGTGGGACCCGGCGGCAATCAGCAGCAGTCCGACGATGGTGCCGCCCAACGGTCTGGCGGTACCGTCGTGGAAAACACTCAGGCTGACTGCGGCCAGGCTGGCCATGAACATGGGAACCGCGTTTACCATGGCCGAAGCCACGCCGGTGGGGCGGTCGGTGGTGTCCATGGCCTTCATGGGGGCGATGGCGAAAACCGGGGCCAGCCCAAAGGTCATCACGGCAAACAGCAGGGTCAAAGCGGTTGCCGCAAGATGCCCGCTGAATATCGATCCGGCCAGCCCCAGGGCGCCGGCGGCGGTGACCCCGAGACCGATTTTCAGAATAAAGGTCATCTCGAAGGCTCCGGCCAGTTTGCGGGTGATGCCGTTGGACACCACATAGGACAGCACCGGTGCAATCATGAACCATCCGTAGGTCTGGGTGGGTACGCCGAGGTGGGAAATCAGAATGAATGGTGCGGATGTCACCATGGACAGGATCATGCCCGACCCGGCTCCGGTCATCACGGCATAGTTCATGAAGTGCGGGTTGGTCAGCAGGTTGCCGTAGTCACCGACGATGCGGGTGATGCGAAGATCCGATCGGCCGGGTGGGGATGTTTCCGGAAGGTTGCGCCAGATGATCAGCGATGTTACCGCACCGAACAGGGCGATGACGGCGAAGTTGGCTCTCCAGCCGAGCCATACGTGGATGTACCCGCCGACGATGGGTGCGGTGGCGGGTGCCAGGGCGATGGCCATGCCGTAGATGGCGAGCGCCCTGATCCTGTGCGCACCTTCAAAAAGATCGTAGATGATGGCATACACGAGTACGGCCTCCGCCGCAGAAAAAATTCCCTGGAATATCCGGAGGAAAATAAGCTGGGAAATGGATTGGGAGGCGATACAGGCCAGGCTGGCGAGAGTGAAACCGGTCATGCCCGCCAGCATTACCGGCCGCCGCCCGAACCGGTCGGAGACGGGCCCGTAGATCAGTTGCATAAGGCCGAACGCCAGGGCATTGAGGCTGAGCGACAGTTTAACCACGGCCGGTGTCGTCTGGAAATAATCGACCAGGTGGGGCATGCTGGGGGTGTACAAATGCGTGGACATCATGGCCGAAACGGTGGCCATGATCACGCCGGTCAGAATCATTGTCTGTCTGGATTGGCTATCTTGACGCAATCAGGACTCCGATCGAGCGGTACACGCGTGCTGATGAGCGTAACCCCTCGATGTGACCGCTTGCCGGAAGACGATGCTAATGACGCGGTTTGGCACGCCTGTCGTCCGTACTTCTCCTGTTATCCTGGTCCTCCCGCCGTTCAGGAATGTGTGCGGCATACGAGAATTGACGCCTGTCGATGCCGGAACGCCGACCGTGATTGTCGGAATGGGATGTCCTGTTCATGACGCTTCCCCTGTGTTATTTTTTGGGGAGGGTACATATCACAATATATAGTGGTTTGTCAATGATAAAAGCCATATATAGTATCAAAGCCAAGCGATTGCCGAAGCTTGCAAGCCTGTGGCGGCATTGCTGCATATCCGCATGTGAAATGGAAGATTCTTTGCTTACTTACGTTATCCTGACGTAGGCTGCTCACGAAAAGGGGGTTAGATGAACTGGACGCCAATCATCTTGCTGCCCGCCCACATAACCTCGGCCCTACGCTTGACGTTTTTTGATTTGTCGGTGAAGGGGATGGTGATGATGATTTGCTCTCCCGGTTCGATTCTGGGCATGCCTCCGGTGTGAATAAGCGCACCGCCGCGGCTGATGTTCTTGACGGTTGCGGTGTAAACCTTATTTTCGACCGAAAAATATACTTCGGCGCTGTAAGGCTTCCTGGAATCCCGTCTTCTGAACTGATCGAAATCGTGAGGATCGGCCATGGCTCTCCTTTCAGAATGAGCAGGTGAAAGCAAATTTTGGCCAAACATTACCACGTTTTCGGTGGATTTTAAATGCCTAATTGGGATTTAGGATGTACCTGTTTCAGCACGTGGACTTCATCACCTATCCCAGCCTGTATGAAGGCTTCGGCAATGCCTTTCTCGAGGCCGTCTATTTCAGCAAGCCGATTCTGATCAACTTTTTCGGTGTGGAGTAATTACCCCCGACGTCAAGAATAACGCAACCCCATGCCAGGGGTGCCGGCTGTCCACCGGGGTGTTATTCTTTCTCCCGGTTCGTTGATGGCGTCTAATTTGAACTCAGGTGGCACTTAATATGCATGTGCCCAGAGGGAAAGGATCGGGAGATGAACGAACACATGGAAGAAATCGCGATCTCGGCGCTGATCGTATGCCTGCTGGCACTGTTCCCGGGTTCTGCGCAATCGTCGGAGCCATTGGTAACCGTTTCCGGCGTCGTGAGCGACGAGGGGCAATTGTTCGGCGATGACGGTGTCATATACGAGATTGCGGATAACGAAATGGGCTTTGACTTGATGGAAATGTCGGGCTGCCGGGTGAACGTGAAGGGCCATGTCATGACAACCGATGAAACCCTTGTCCTGGTGGCGGTGGAATTTGAGGTGACCCGTGAGTGATAATGGCGGGCCGGCGGCTTCTGTCGATACGGCAATTGTGTCCGGTTCCGGTCCTTGGGGCCGATCTGCGGTGGTATTAACAAGATACCGGAGTTCCGATTGAAAATAATTGGGAATCGGGAGTTCCGGTTTAAACATGAACACCTGGCTTAGACGGGAAGCGTTTTGGGAGTGTCGTCATGGAAAGTGAACGCATTGTCTGCATACAGTGTGAAAATGAATTCGAGTTCAGTATTGCTGATCAAATTCGCTATGCCGAAAAGGGATTTGAGCCCCCTCGGCGTTGCCCTGCCTGCCGCAGGAACAAATCCAAAATCATTTATCTGGACGGAAAACGGGAGGCAAAGAACCGGAGGGTACCGCATCGCAATAGAAAGGAAAGCGAATACTAGGCCGGCGAAACATGTTAGCAACAGACAGAATGTCTTTTAACCATTTATTATAAGAGGGTCGTTTCGATGAAAATTAATCTGGAAAAAGATCTGCAAGCCGTCAGTAGCCGACTCACGGCGCTTTCTAAAGAGATCGACAGGATCGCCGCCGGGATCGGGAAACCCAAAAAGCCCAAAGCCAAACCTGCAGCAGGGAAGGCAGGCTCAAAAGGCAGTAGAAAAACCGCCGCCGCTCAAACGGCGCCGGGCGGGCAAAAAGAGGCCGGGCCTTCCATCGAGATCGATCCGATCCTGGAAAACGGGATTGCGGAGGATATGCCGGACTATAATACCGGAGCAGACGCCCCTGTTTGAGTCGAATCGCTCCGGCGCCCGCCACCCCCGGTCTGACGGGGATTGGCGGGCGTATCCAAAAGGCGGCTTGCGTTTTAACGGCTCAATTCACTCCAGCATTCACCCAACACCGGGGTTCTCAGCTACAAGTAATCAAACGGCGCCAGGCCGTAAAGGGCCCTGGCCCTGTCACAGTGGTAATTCCTGGCGCCTTCCTGCCAGGAAGCCTCAAAACTCCTGCACACGGTGGGCCTCGATACGTAGATGGTGCAGGTCACCCGATGACCGATCTGACCCTCCAGTGCGGTGCATCGTTTGTGTTTCAATTCAGTTCCCTTCATCGCACAGATCGAGCCGTCGATTGACGTGGCGAACGCTTCGGGGACCCAGCCCCCGTTGTCGTGCATCATTTCCACAGCCGGAAACCGCACGATAAAAGCAGCGCAGCAGGCGCCGCAGCGCATGCACGGGTTCACCTCGCTGCAATGCAAACGGATTCGGTCCAACATAGGCATTCCCCGATTTCAAGTCACGTGATCCGAAAACATAATGCACGGGGCGTGCCATTTCATACCGGGAAAAGCAGAAGACAGAAGTCAGAAGCAAGGAGCAAGGGAAATTGAACCGCCCGCTGCGCTCGAGTCGCAGAGGACGCAGAGAATAATTTTACCCTGCGGGGCTTCTAAGAAGTCGGATGCCTCAAGCAAGGGCAATCGAATCACAAAGCCACCAAGGACACAAAGGTATTTTACATTGAGGGTTCAAGGGTCCAAGGAGCCGAGGCTCCAAGGGTAAAGCCAGAAGTCGGAGGCCATGGGCAAATGGTTTATTTTTCATTTTAATTTCAAATGATTGGAATGATGATGGATGTACGGATAGAACTGCGGGTTCCGATTTTTTGCAAAACTCCATGCAACCTTCCGGTGTGTTTCTGCGCGTCATGCATCTTCACGGACCTCCGATCAGATCAATCCA